>NZ_JBRREK010000071.1:0-16024 GCF_056760235.1 Stenotrophomonas sp. STEN018 | reverse complement strand
CCCCCCCCCCCCCCCCGCCCACGGGGGGCGGGCCGGTGTGCCGCGCCCGCCCCCCGCCGCCCCTCGGCCCACCGCCGCCCCCCCGCCGCCCCCGCCGGCCCCCCCACTACATTTGCTGCGTTATTGGAAGTTGTAGCGCACCACGTGGAAGAACACTGGTGCCGAAAATACCACCGAATCCAAGCGATCCAGAATGCCGCCATGGCCTTCGATCATCTCGCCCCAGTCCTTGGCGCCTAGGCTGCGTTTCACCGCCGACAAGGCCAAGCCACCAAGGAAGCCGCAGATAACGATCAGCAGCGACAACGCCGCCGACTGCAGTGGTGAGAACGGGGTGATCCAGTACAGCGCGGCACCAACAGCTGTCGCAGCCAGGCCACCGCCGACCAAGCCTTCAACGGTCTTGGACGGGCTTACCAAGGGTGCAAGCAGGTGTTTGCCGAACAGTTTGCCGAACACGTACTGCAGCACGTCGCTGAGCTGTACCACCAACAGCAGGTAGAACAGCAGCATCAGGTTCTGCCCTTCGTAGCCGGGAATGCGCAGCAGCATCAGTGCCGGCGCATGGCTGAGGCAGAACACGGTGAGCATCACCCCCCACTGGATCTTGGTGTTGCGCTCCAGGAAGTTCTCGGTGTCACCGGATAGTGCCGATACCGCAGGCAAGGCAAGGAATCCGTACACCGGGATACACATGACAAACAGGCCGTACCAGTCGATGCCGATCAGCCAGTACTGCAGCGGGATGGCGATGTAGAAGCACAGGCACAGAGCGAGATGGTCGCCACGTCGTGTTGGCGTCAGTGAGATGAATTCACGCAGCGCAAAGAACGACAGCAGGCCGAAGAACACCAGCGTGGCGATCTTGCCGAGCACAAAGCAGAACAGCAGCACGGCGGCCATCGCCCACCACGCACGGATGCGCGCGTTGAGGTTGTCGACCACCGAGCCGGGTTTGATCCGGCCAAGAATGAAGCCGATCGAGCTGGCGAGGATCAGCACGCCGAATACGCCGCCAATCATCCACCAGAAGCTGGGCGGCGCGCGATCGATGGCCTGCTGCAGGAAACTGCCCAGCGGGAGCTGCAGGAATACGTTGTTCATGCCAGCTCCACCACCGCGTTGCGCGCGCGTTCCAGAAACTGCGCCTTGTCTTCATCGGGAATGCGGGCCAACGGAGGCCCAAAGCGCGCCGTGCACACCAGTGGTACCGGCACCATGCTGCCCTTGGGCAGCGCGCGACGTGCGTTGTCCAGGTACACCGGTACCAGTTCCACATGCGGGTAGTGCTGGGCCAGATGGAACAGGCCGGCCTTGAACGGCTGCGGCAGCGGCTCGTGGTTACGGGTGCCCTCCGGGAACAGGATCAACGAATCACCTGCATCCAGTGCGTCATGCAGCGGCTGCAGTGGATCGCCTTCGCACTTGCTGCGGTCGCGCTCGATCAACACCGCGTTGAAGCCCTTGTCGGCGATGACCTTGCGTACACCCTTGCTCCAGTAGTCGCGCGCGGCGACCGGGCGGGTGTGTTCGCGCAGCGCCGGTGGCAGTGCTGACCACAACGCCACTGTATCCAGATGGCTGGAGTGGTTGGCGAAGTAGATGCGCTGGGTGTCGGTAGGGCGGCTGCCAACCCAACGCGGGTAGGCACCAATAAAGACCTTGACGGCGGCGACCAGCAGGCTTGAAAGCATCAGGTGCCTGCCTTGAGTTGCGCGGCGATGGCGCGGGTGCGGGTGATGCAGGTCAACAGCGAGCCGGCCACGATGATGATGGCCGCGGCAGGCAGCACGTAGTGCGTGCGCGTGGTCAGTTGTTCGGTGATGGCCAGCACGCAGGCCGCGGTAAGCACGAACATGCGGTGCTGTTTGGCCATCGGTCCGCGGAAGTCCTGAGGCAAACCGAGGCTGGCACCGGACAGGCGCACATAGGCGGTGAGCGCGGCGAGCAGGGCGCCCAGCCAGCCCAGCCAAGGCATGCCCGCGGCGTAGCCGAGCGCGATGATCAGCAGCGAGTCGGCGATGCGGTCCGGGTACTCGTTGTAAAGCGCACCGGTCGGTGTCTGCTTGCCACCTTCCATCGCCACCATGCCGTCGAGCAGATTGCAGATCAGGCGAAGCTGGATGCAGATCGCGCAAGTCAGCAGGCCGAGCAGGTTGGGTGCTGCCAGCAGGCCCACCGCCGCGATTGCGGCGAAAAAGACGCTGAGTACCGAAATTTGGTTCGGTGTGATGGATGAGCGTGCCAACGCGGCGCTGAGGGCACGAGCCCAGCCGGTGGAACGGGCGGCAATTGGTCTACGGTCTTCCTTTCCCATGGGCCGATGGTAGTGCATTGGTCGTTATGGGGAACAGAGAGGAGGGTCCATGGCTGTTGTGTTGGGCTTGTTGGAGGGCTTTGGGAACCGCGGTGGCTATTGTTTTTGGCTCCGGCTCCGGCTCCGGCTCCGGCTTCGGCTTCGGCTGTGGCTGTGGCTGTGGCTCCGGCTCCGGCTTCGGCTTCGGCTTCGGCTTCGGCTGTGGCTTGGGCTCTGGTTGTGGCTGTCCCTTCTCCCGCGTGCGGGAGAAGGTGCCCGGAGGGCGGATGAGGGGGCTGTTGGATTTTCGTTTTTGTCTTTGCTAAATCAAGAGCCAAAGCCAGAGCCAGAGCTCCCCCTCATCCCAACCCTTCTCCCGCAGGCGGGAGAAGGGCTAAAGCAACAGCCACAGCTAAAGCAACAGCCACAGCTAAAGCAACAGCAACAGCAACAGCCACAGCCACAGCTAAAGCAACAGCCACAGCCACAGCCACAGCCACAGCTAGTTCAAAAGCTCAAAGCCAACAAAAAAAAATCCGTCCTCGCACGCAGCTTTCTTTGCTCAAACACTCTCAGCGCAGCAAACCAGCTCAAAGCGCCTGCAGTCGCGCGCGTGTCTCTGCATCCGGGAAACCAAGCGTGAGGTAGCGGGGCGGGTGGATATGCCGTGTATCTTCACGCAGCAGGTGACCGAGGATGGGTTGCGCCTGCTCCCAGTCAACCATCAGGGTCTCGGCTTCCCCGTCATCCACTGGCATCACCAGTACCAAACGGTCGGTGCGTGGAAGTGAGCTGGCAACCCCATCGGTCCAGGCGCACAGCGAAACCCGGTCTTCGCTGTGGACCATGAAACTGGCAACAAAAACATCTTCATCATGCTTCTGGTGCACCCGCTCCAATAGCTGCTTCTGCATCGCGTAGGCATCGGTGTCGAGTTCCAGTCGCAGTTGGCGCTGGCGTTCGCGCAGGCCAGCACCGGCCAGAACATGCGCATGCAGTTGCCCGTCGTCATATCGCAGCACTTCCCATGAAATGACGCGTCCATCGGCAAATGCGTTGGCGGCCAACTCCAGCATCTGCGCCTGCCCCTGCAGGTCGCCTTCGCCGGTGACCAGCAATACGTCACGGGTAGCCAGCATGAACACCGGCAGCCCGGCGACCGGCACCCTGTGCAGCAGGTCGGGTAGCAGGGCGCGGCTGCTGTCATAGGCGTCGCCCCATGCGGCCTGATAGACACCGGGCATGACCTCTACGAAGGGCTCATCGGGGCTTTCGCGCAGATTGCTGCGGGCGATGCTCAAGGCCTGATCGAAGTCGATGCCCCAGGCATCTTCCGGGCCGCGGGTGAGGGTGGCGGTGTGGTCGGGGTGGTCTACTGCCAGCAGCTCGACGCACTCCTCGCTCAGGCGGCGGTACTGGAGCTGCATCGGGGGAGCGTCCCAGCCATCCTGCTCGGCATGGTGCAGGTTGATCTCCTCAAGCTGGGTGATGCTGCGGATCAATGGGCGCAGCAGAGGCCGGGTCTGCTCCCAGCCCATCTCGGCATCGTTGTCGTGGATGCCGAGCAAGCGGCTGAAGGACTGCAATGCGTTGCGCTGCTGCCCGCGCGGGGCACCGAGATAGGCGTGGTAGGCGTTGTGCAGATTGAAGTAGGAGCCGTTGGCATGGCGGACGCGGAAGGTGTCCGCCTCATAGTCCAGTTCATGCGGGTAGCCATTGCTGCGCACCGCTTCCATGAACTTGCGGGCAAACCGGTCCGGGCCGGGCTTGTCCTTGAACAGATTGCCAAAAAATGCTGAAAACATGCCGACCTTCCCTGTGTGTGCCGCGCTTATCGTGTGCGGACGCGTCGGTACTTGGCAAGCGCAGATGTACGAAAAACAGACGGGCCGCTTGCGCGGCCCGTCCGGGTGGTGCTTTTACCTGCCGCCGAACTTACTTCAGCTTTGCAGCCTTGCGCAGGGCTTCGGCACGGTCGGTGTTCTCCCAGGAGAACGCAGTCGCGTTCTGGGTCTTGCCGTCGCCGTCGACGTACGAGAATTCCTTCGGCTTGCGACCGAAGTGGCCGTAAGCAGCGGTCTGCTGGTACATCGGGTGGATCAGGTCCAGCATCTTGATGATGCCGTACGGGCGCAGGTCGAAGTGGGCGCGGATCAGCTTCTCGATCTGTGCGTCCGAAATCTTGCCGGTGCCGAAGGTGGTGACCGAGATCGAGGTCGGCTGGGCTACGCCGATGGCGTAGGAGACCTGCACTTCGCACTTGTCAGCCAGGCCAGCAGCAACAACGTTCTTGGCGACGTAACGGGCAGCGTAAGCGGCCGAACGGTCAACCTTGGACGGGTCCTTGCCGGAGAACGCACCGCCACCGTGACGGGCCATGCCGCCGTAGGTGTCGACGATGATCTTGCGACCGGTCAGGCCGCAATCGCCCACCGGGCCGCCGATCACGAAGATGCCGGTCGGGTTGATGTGCACCTTGTTCTTCGGCAGTTTGTCCAGCCATGCCTTCGGCAGCACCGGCTTGAGGATGTGCTCGCGCACGGCCTCGACCAGATCCTTCTGCTTCACGCCCGGATCGTGCTGGGTCGACAGTACAACCGCGTCAAGACCTTCGATCTTGCCGTCCTGGCCGTAACGCAGGGTCACCTGGCTCTTGGCGTCCGGGCGCAGCCACGGCAACGGCGAGTTCTTCTTCTTGCGGACCTTGGCCTGCTGCTCGACCAGACGGTGCGAGTAGTAGATCGGCGCCGGCATGAATTCCGGGGCTTCATTGCAGGCATAGCCGAACATCAGGCCCTGGTCACCAGCGCCTTGCTCTTCCGGCTTCTTGGCCTTCTTGTTGGTGCCGTCAACGCCGGCAGCAATGTCGGGCGACTGCTTGCCCAGCATGTTGATGATGGCGCAGGTGTGGCCGTCGAAGCCGACATCGGAGTTGTTGTAGCCGATCTCGTTGATGACGTTGCGGGTCAGTTCTTCGATATCGACCCACGCCGAGGTGGTCACTTCGCCGGCGACAATTGCCGCACCGGTCTTGACCAGGGTTTCGCAGGCCACGCGGGCGCGTTTGTCCTGGGTCAGGATCGCGTCCAGCACCGCATCGGAGATCTGGTCGGCAATCTTGTCCGGATGGCCTTCGGAGACCGATTCGGAGGTGAACAGGTAGCTGGACATCGGGCTATATATCCCTTGATTCGGATGGAAAGATGGTCGCGGATGATACACGGTTGGCCGGGTGACGGAATAGTGCCGTTACCGCTGTTGCCATCCGGTTAAGGCGGGGTCACCGGATTGCCGCAAAACCGCAATCAGCCTGCCTTGTAGCAGGCGCAGGCTCCCGGCCAATGGGCCGTCAGGGAGAATCTGCCATGCAACAGATCGCGCATCGCCTGCAGCAACGCTATCCGGATTGGTTCAACGGCCCGCGCCGACACTTGGCAAAGCCGCTATTGCGTACAGTGGGACGCTGGTCACGTTTTGATCAGTTGGACGCCTTCCTGCGGCGTAGCGCAGGCCTGCAGGGCTTCGCCTTCGTCAGCGCCGCGCTGGGCTTCCTCGACGCCGGTTACGCGGTGGACGCGGCGGCGCTGGCGCGGATTCCGGCCAGTGGGCGGCTGCTGATCGTCGCCAATCACCCGTCCGGAGCGCTGGACGCACTGGCGCTGCTGGATGCGGTGGGGCGGGTGCGCAGCGACGTGCGGATCATCGCCAACGACATGCTGCTGGAGCTGGAACCGCTGCGCGAGCTGCTGCTACCGGTGCGCATCCTCGGTGGCAGCGCGCAGCGGGCCAGCCTGCAGGCGGTGGAGCAGGCGCTGCAGGCCGAGCAGTGCGTGATCGTATTCCCGGCCGGTGAGGTCTCGCGGTTGTCGCTGCAGGGTATCCGCGACGGCCGCTGGAACCGTGGCTTCGTCCGGTTCGCCCGCGCCTGCGACGCGCCGGTGCTGCCGGTACGGGTGCAGGCGCGCAACTCGGCCTTGTTCTACGGCGCCTCGGCGCTGTTCAAGCCGGCCGGCACCGCCTTGCTGGCGCGGGAGATGTTCGCCCGCCGCAAGCGCCCACTGCGCCTGCAGATCGGCCAGCTGATGCGGCTGGATGCGCAACAGGATCCGGTACGGCAGCTGCAGGCGGTGCGTGATGCGCTGTATGCGCTGGGCAAGGAGCAGCAGGGCGCCGAGTTGCAGGAGAGCAGCCCGCAGCCTTTGGCCGAACCGGTTGCTGCCGCCCAGGTCGCCGCCGCCATCGGGGCGACGGAACTGCTGGGCCAGACCAGCGACGGCAAGCAGATCCGTCTGGCCCAGTGCGCGGCCAACTCGCCCTTGCTGCTGGAGCTGGGCCGTCTGCGTGAGCTGACCTTCCGCGAAGTGGGCGAGGGCACCGGCCGCAGCCGCGACCTTGACGATTTCGACCCGCTCTATCAGCACATCGTGGTCTGGGATGCGCCGGCCCAGCGCATCGCCGGTGCCTACCGGGTGATGCGCGGTGCACCGGCCTTGGCGCGTAGTGGTCTGCAGGGCCTGTATACCGCCAGCCTGTTCCGTTACTCGGACGATGGCATCCCGCGTATCGCCGAGGGCATGGAGCTGGGCCGCAGCTTCGTGGTGCCCGAGTACTGGGGCAGTCGCAGCCTGGACTATCTATGGCAGGGCATCGGCGCCTACCTCGCCAGCCAGCCGGGGGTGCGCTACCTGTTTGGTGCGGTGTCGATCAGCGCCGCGCTGCCGCGCGGGGCGCGCGAGCAGCTGGTGGCCTATTACCAGCAGTACTACGGCGCTTGCCGCAGCCTGGCTGAGTCGAACCGACCATTTCAATACTTCGCTGCGCCGCCAAGCTTCGGTGAGCTGGACACGCAGGCTGCATTCGACGTGCTCAAGGCCAATCTGGCAACGCTCGGTACCAGCGTGCCTACGCTGTATCGGCAGTACACCGATCTGTGCGAGCCGGGTGGTGCGCGTTTCCTTGCGTTCGGTGTCGATCCGGATTTCAGCGATTCCATCGACGGCCTGATCGAAGTGGATCTGCAGGCGATCCGACCGCACAAGCGCAAACGCTATCTGCGCGATGCCGGAGCGCTGGCATGAGCACGGTGCCGGTGCTGCCGCCGCATCGGCGCGCAGTGTTCATCTCCGACACGCATCTGGGCGCTCGCCATTGCCACGCTGCCGAGTTGGCGCGCTTCCTCGGCAGCCTGCGCTGTGAACGCCTGTACCTGGTCGGCGACATCGTCGATCTGTGGTGGCTTTCCCATAAGCGAGCGACCTGGCAGCAGGCGCATAATGAGGTGATCGAAGCGCTGCATGCGCTGCGTCGCGCCGGCACCGAGATCATCTACATCCCCGGCAATCACGATGCACCACTGCGCCGCACCTGCGGCCTGATGCTTCCTGCCATGCAGGTGCGTCGTCGCGCCATCCACACCACCGTCGATGGCCGCCGCCTGCTGGTGGTGCATGGCGATGACTACGACGGTGCCACTCACTTTGGTGGCCTGCAGGAACGCTTCGGTGACTGGCTGTATTACCGCATCCTCACCGGTAACCGTCTGCTCAATGCCGCGCGTCGTCGGCTTGGGCTGCGCTACTGGTCGCTGTCGGAATTCCTCAAGCGGCAGAGTGGGGCGGCCGAGCGCTATATCGAACGCTTCGTGCAGGCCGGACTGGCCGACGTACGCAGGCGCGGTCTGGACGGCATCATCTGCGGCCATATCCACCGCGCCGCGCTGGTCGAACGCGATGGTCTGATCTACGCCAATGACGGCGACTGGGTGGAAAGCCTTACCGCGCTGGCCGAGGACCCGGATGGCAGCTTGCGCCTGCTCGATCATTCCGGCCGCAGCCTGGCCTGCCTGCCGGGTGCCGTGAGACTGGCGCAGGCGGCCTGATTACCCGGCTGACTTCTTCCTCACTCGGTGGGCGGCTATGCTGGGGCCAGCCAACGAGCAGGGAGTATCGGGGTGGCAGGCAAGCAACCAGCATCGGTCGCGATAGGGTTGTGTGTGCTGTGGATGCTGCTGGCGCAGCCGGCAACGGCCGCCGAAGTTGTGCCTGCGCTGAGTTATGAGCAGGCACGGCAGCGCTTGGAGCAGGTCTCCGATGCGCTGGCTGCCGCCGATGCAGGCGTGCGCAACAAGCTGGATCTGCAGGATGCCAGCCGCTACCTGCGGCTGCCGGAAATCACTGCCGACGTGCGCCGCATGCAGTTCCAGAAGACCTTGAACCTGCCGCTGGGTTCACTGGCGCCGGTCGCTGAAGCCTTCGGCATCGAGTCGCCGCTGGAATTCGGCGAGCGTGACTGGCGCACCCGTCCAATTGTTACTGCCAGCGTGCCCTTGTACAGCGGTGGCTTGATCCCGGCCGCGCAAGGCGCCGCACAGGCCGCCAGCGATCTGGCCCAGGCCGATCGTGAACTGCAGCGACAGTCGCTTTCGCTGCAACTGGTGCAGGCCTACTTCGGCCAGCAGTTGGCCGAGCAGGCGCTGCAGGTGCGCCGTGATGTGCGCGATGGCCTGCAGCGGCATCTCGAAGATGCACAGAAACTCGAGCGCGAGGGCTTCGCTACCAAAGCACAGCGCTTGCAGGCCAATGTCGCCCGCGACAAGGCCGAGCGTGAGTACCAGAAGGCAGTCAACGATCTGTCCACCCTGCAACAGGCCTTGGCCACCTTGCTGCGCAGCGGTGGCACGGTAGCGACTACGTCGCCGCTGTTCGTGATCAATGGGCCGGTCGGTGCGCGCGAGGAGTTCGAGCGTAGTGCCCAGCAGCGGCATCCGCAGGTTGGTCGGCTGCGTGCGCTTACCGCGCAGGCCGAGCAGGGTGTGCGTGCGCAGCAGGCCAAACTCAAACCGCAGATCTATCTGTTCGGTCAGTACGACCTGCGTCGTCGCGATGCGCTGCTGACAGACGCCGACTGGGCATTCGGCATCGGCCTGCGCTACACCTTCCTGTCGCCGACGGCGCGGCCGCTGCAGGTCAGCGCTGCGCGTGCGCAGTTGGAGCAGGCGCAGTCGGGCCTGAGCGAAGTGGAGAACCAGCTGCAGCTCGGCGTCGGCAAGGCCTGGAACGAATTGGAGACCGCCCGCGTGCAGTTCCAGCTGCTGGACAGCAGCATCGCCCAGGCTCAGGAAAACCTGCGCCTGCAGGAGCTGTCGTTCCGCGAAGGCCAATCCACCTCGCTGGATGTGATCGACGCACGGCTTGGCTTGGGTGGGGCACAGGTGGAGCGTGCACAGGCCGCCTATCAATTCGACGTGGCGCTGGCGCAGCTGCTGGAAGTGAGCGGTCAGCTGCAACGTTTTGACGACTACCGCCAACGCGCGGACAAGGTGCTGGAATGAGCGATTCGCTGCAGGTGGAAACCAATCCGCGGCAACGCCGCGTGTTTCTGATTGCCGGCGTGGTGCTGCTGGTGCTGGTGACGATCGGCCTGTGGCTGGGTCTGCGCAGTCCGCCGGACCAGGTGCAGGGCATGGCCGATGCCGACAACGTCAACGTCGCCGCCAAGGTCACCGCGCGCCTGCATCAGTTGCATGTGCGTGAGGGCGACCGGGTCAAGGCCGGGCAGGTGCTGTTCGATCTCGACAGCCCCGAGGTCGCCGCCAAGGAACGCCAGGCCGACGCGGTGGTCGCTGCTGCCACGGCGATGGCGTCCAAGGCCGAGGAGGGCGCACGCAGCGAGGACATCCGTGCTGCCGAAGCCAACTGGAAGCGCGCGCAGGCCGGCGCGGAGCTGGCGACCAGCACCTTCCGTCGGCTCGATAATCTTTATGCCGAAGGCGTGGTAAGCCGGCAGAAGCGCGACGAAGCGCAGGCACAGGCGCGTAGTGCCAACGAGCTGACCCGCGCGGCGCGCGCGCAGTACGACCTTGCCCTTGCCGGTGCACGGGTGCAGGACAAGGACGCGGCACTGGCGCAGGTGCGCCAAGCCGAGGGTGCCAAGGCCGAGGTCGATGCGGCCCGGCAGGAAACCCAGGGGCGCGCGCCGCTGGCCGGCGAGGTTGGCAAACGCATGGCCGATATCGGCGAACTGGTGCCGGCTGGCTATCCGGTTTTCACCCTGGTCGACATCGACCACATGTGGGTGGCGCTGAACCTGCGCGAGGACCAGATGAACGGGCTCAAGCCCGGAGCCCGTCTGCAGGGCACCATCCCGGCGCTGCAGGGCCGCAGTGCGACGTTCGAGGTCTACTTCATCAATCCGGCCGGTGACTACGCCACCTGGCGCAGCACCCGTCAGTCGTCCGGCTATGACGTGCGCAGTTTCGAAGTGCGGGCGCGGCCGCAGCAGCCGATCGAAGGATTCCGGCCGGGCATGAGTGTGCTGTTTGCATGGCCGCAGGACTGACACCGGGCAAGGCCTTCGCCGCCTCGCTGCGCCGCGAGTTGCAGCACTGGCGCAGCGACCGCTGGGAGCTGGCGCTGGTGACGGTGCTGCCACTGCTGTTGATGGCGCTGATGATGTGGTTGTTCTCCGGCTCGGTGCTGCGGCAGGTGCCGATCGCCTTGGTCGACCTGGACCACAGCCCGACCAGCCGTGGCCTGGCGCGTGCCATCGACGACAGCCCCGGCGTGCAGGTGGCAAGCCAGCCGGCCTCACTGCAGCAGGCCCAGGCACAGCTGCGTGCGTTGGAGGTGTTTGCGATCGTGCTGATACCACGCGACCTGAGCCGGCGCGCGCTGCGTGGCGAAACGGTGCCGGTCTACGCCTTCTACAACGCCACCTACATGGCGACCGGGCAATCGGCCTGGCGCGATATCGGCGATGCGGTGAGTGCCTATAACGCGCGCATGCTCAAGGAGCAGATCGCGCTTCAAGTTGGCCCGGCAAAATTGCGTGGGCCGCCGGTGACGGTGCAGGCAACGGTGCTGTACAACCCGGCGCGCAGCTATGAATTGTTCCTGCTGCCGCTGATCTTCCCGGCCATGCTGTCCTTGTTGGCTGCGCTTGCAGCCGGTGCCGCGTTTGGTCGCGAGCAGCGCGATGGTCTGCTTGGCAGCTGGTTGCAGCAGCGGCCGTGGGCAACGATGGCCGGCAAGCTGTCTCCGTATGTCGCCTTGTTCTCGCTGTATGGCGCTGCGGGGGTGATCTATCTCGCCTATGTGCGCGGTGATGGCATGGCCGGCAGCCTGTGGCTGATGCTGTTGGCGCAGCCGCTGTTCTACCTGGCTTGCTGCAGTTTTGCGCTGCTGTTCATCGCGCTGACCCGCGACATGTGCACCGGGTTGTCGGCGGTGGGCCTGACGATTGGTACCGCGTTGGCGTTTTCCGGCGCCACCTTTCCGGTGATCGAGGCACCGTTGTTCACCCGCATCTGGAACCTGTTGCTGCCGCTCACCGCCTACGTGCAGGTGCAGATGCAGCAGTTGTTCATGGGCGCGCCGTGGCAGGTATCGTTGCGGCCACTGACGGTATTGCTATTGATGACTCTGGTGGCCGGCGGCTTGGGTGCAGGCCTGCTGTTGCGTGCGGCCCGCCAGCAGGCGCGCGCATGAGCGGCTTCGTGACCAGCTTCCGCATCACCCTGCAGGCGATGTTCGCCGACCCGGCGGCGCGCGCGGTGATGATAGGCGCGGTGCTGTTGTACTCGTTCTTCTACCCGGCGGCGTATCGCCATCAGGTTGCCAGTGATCTGCCGATCGCGGTGGTGGATGCCGACCACAGCGCAACCAGTCGCGAGCTGATCCGGCATGTGGATGCACTGCTCGCGGTGCGGGTGATCAGTCAGCCGTCGGACCTGGCCCAGGCCAAGCAGCAACTGTTGAACGGAGAAGTGGATGGCATCGTGCTGATCCCGCAGCGGCTGGAACGCGACATCCTGCGCGGCGGCAGCGGGCAACTGGTGTTGCTGGGCAACGGCGCCTACCTGAGCCGGGCCAGTGCCATCCTCAACGGCCTGGCCGAGGGCATCACCGGCTTTGGTCGCCAACAGGCGCTGCGCCAGGCTGCCTTCATGGGCGCACCGCAGGCAGCGCCGCTGCAACTGGTGCAGCGCCCGCTGTACAACACCCGCGAAGGCTATGGCAGCAGTGTGGTGCCCGGTGTATCGGAACTGATCGTGCACCAGACCCTGCTGCTCGGTATCGGTGTACTGCTGGGCAGCCGCCGCGCGCAGCTGGGCCGGCGATTGCAGTTCGACCTGCCGACCTTGTCGGGCATGGCTCTTGCGTTCACTGTGGTGGCGGTGTGTGGGCTGCTGTACTACGTCGGCTTTACCGCCTGGGCGCAGGACTACCCGCGTGGCGGCAACATTCCCGGGATGTTGTTGGCGGTGCTGCTGTTCGCGCTGGCAACGGTGCCGTTCGGGATGTTCATCGCCAGCTTCTTTGATACCCGCGAGCGGGCCTTCCAATACGTCACCGCGGTGTCGATCCCGCTGTTCTTCCTGTCCAACCTGTCCTGGCCGGCGATCGCCTCGCCGCCAGCGCTGGTGGCGCTGGCCAAGTTGCTGCCGACCACCGCCGGCATCAACGCCATCGTCCGCACCCAGCAGTTGGGTGCGCGCCTGCCTGAGATCGGTGGCGAGCTGCTCAACCTGCTGTTGCTGGCGCTGCTGTACGGCGGCCTGATGCTGTGGCGACTGCATGGCCGGCGCCAGCGCTGAGCGCAGCGTTGGCTGCTAGCATCGGCGCATGGATTCCCTCAGCCAGATCGTTCTCGGTGGCGCCATCGCTGCCGCCATCACCCCCGCCGCGCATCGGCGCGCCGCCTTGCTTGCCGGTGCCGCATTGGCAACGCTGCCGGATCTGGACGGCTTGGCGATCATGGCCTTTACCGACAACCCGGTGAGCCTGATGACGGTGCACCGCAGCTTCAGCCACTCGCTGTTCGTGCTGCCTTTGCTCGGCACCTTGATCTGGTGGTTGTACAAGCGCTTCGGTCATGGCCGGGTTGCCCAGGCGCCAGTGCGCTGGTGGTGGGCGATGGTGCTGGCGCTGGTGACGCATCCGCTGCTGGATGCCTTCACCGTTTACGGGACGCAGCTGTGGTGGCCGCTGACGCCGCCACCGACGATGTGGTCGAGCGTCTTCATCATCGACCCGCTGTATACGATCTGGTTGTTGATCGCCTGCGGCATTGCCTGGTTCGCACGTGCACGGCCATTGGCGCAACGCGCGCTGGTCGCGGGATTGGTGTTGAGTACCGGCTATCTGGGCTGGTCGTTGATCGCCAAGGCGCAGGTGGAGCGGGTGGCCGCGCAGTCACTGGCGCATATGGGTTTGGCCGACGCGCCGCGTTTCTCGGTGCCGATGCCGTTCAACACCTTGCTGTGGCGGGTGGTGGCGATGACGCCGCAGGGCTATGTGGTCGGTGATCGCTCGCTGTGGGCCGATCACGGGCCGATGCAGTTCGAAGGCTATCCGTCGAATGTGCAGGCACTGCGGCAGGCGGCCGATGTGCCTGCTGTGCAGCGACTGAACTGGTTCAACCACGGCTTCATGCGCGCGCAGGTGGTGGATGACGAGCTGGTGCTCAGCGATCTGCGTATGGGGTTGGAGCCGGACTACAACTTCAACTTCGCCGTTGCCAGCGAACGCGATGGCCAGTGGCAGGCGATGCCGCCACGGCAGGTGCAGCCCGCGTATCGGCAGGCAGGCAATCGCGACATATTGAAGCAGCGCTTGGCGCAGATGTGGCAGCGTATCTGGCGGACGCCGGTGGCAACCGGCGCCGCCACAACTCAGTAGACGGTGGCGCGGGCCTGCACGAAGGAATAGAAAAACACCGCGTTGGGGTCGTTCTGCACCTGGGTGAACTCGGCGCGCATGCCGTCCACCGTGGCCTGATCAACCTTGCCGGCTTCGAGCAACTGCTCGGCGGCCGACAACAGCAACTCTTCCCACAACGCGAACATCACCTTGCGCCGCGCCGGCTCGCGGTTGTCCAGGTGCACGGTCTTGGTCTGTGTCTGCACATCGCGGAAACCGCCTGCCAGCAGCAGGTTGCCGAGCTTGGCACCGACGAACGGGTCGCCGCCGCTGTCGATCTGGAAATCGTTGAACGCCATCCAGTAGCGCCACAGGTTGGGCGAGTACGGATCGAGCAGGAACGAGGCATTCATCACCTCGGTGACGAACACCGGCGAGCCCGGGCTCAGCACCCGCCGTACTTCGGCCAGTGCGCGTGCAGGTGAGGGCACATGCTCCAGCACCCAGCACAGGAAGGCGCCATCGAAGCTGCGCGGTTCGAACGGCAGATCGGTGGCATTGGCGCGCTGGAACTCGACGCGCTCCTGCAGCCACGGCATCTGCGCCAGATGCGCATTGGCGGCAGCGAGCTGGCGCTCGTTGAGGTCGATGCCGGTGACCCGCAGCTCGGGGAAGCGGCGCAGCAGGATTTCGGTCTGCGCACCGACGCCGCTGCCGACTTCGAGGATGTGGCGCGAATTGCGGAAATCGATGTCGTGGAAGATCGCCGGTTCAAGCAGGCGTGCCTGCTTGCGCAGCCGCTCCTGCTCATTCGCGGAGAAGCCATGCAGATAAGGGAAGTCGTTGAGGGTCATAAAAACAGCGTCGTGCAGTGATCCGCTCAGTATCGCCAGCCGGTGTTACCGCGGCGCATGCATAACGGAACCCAGCATTGCGGTGCCGCAGGCAATGTCGGCGTGGCGCGGGTTTGCAGTCATCGGCCGCTGATAGCCATTGGTTCTGAGAATTCGCTGATTTGGAATCAGGCTTTGGTGAGAGCTTGGAGGGGAGCTTCCTGCGGGCGGAAAAGCGAAATCCGTATTTGTTCTAAAAATGAAACGAATTATTGGAATTTAAGTAATTGTTCTAATTTTGATGGCAAATACAATGGCGACCATCAAGCAAAGACCGGCGGTGTTGTCGGCCTGCTTTCCCCTGAAGGAAACGATCATGAACAGCCAAGTCATCTCCCTGTACAAGAAGCGCCGTTCCCAGTACGCCCTCGGCAAGCAGCTGCCGATCAGCCAGGACGACACCACCCAGCTGATCAAGCAGGCCATGCGCGAAGCGCCGTCGGCCTTCAACGCGCAGTCCTCGCGCGCGCTGATCCTGTTCGGTGACCACAGCCAGAAGTTCTGGGAGCTGACCAAGGAAGAACTGCGCAAGATCGTGCCGGCCGATGGCTTTGCCGCCACCGAAGCCAAGCTCAACAGCTTCGCCGCAGGTGCCGGCACGGTGCTGTACTTCGTCGATACCGACGTGGTGAAGGGTCTGCAGGAGCAGTTCGCCCTGTATGCCGACAACTTCCCGGTATGGGCCGAACAGTCCAACGGCATGGCCCAGTTCGCAGTGTGGACCGCGCTGGCTGACGCAGGCGTCGGTGCCAGCCTGCAGCATTACAACCCGCTGGTGGACGAACTGGTGCGCAAGCACTGGGGTGTGCACGGCAACTGGCAGCTGCGTGCACAGATGCCGTTCGGCTCGAATGAAGCTCCGTTCGGCGAAAAGACCTTCATGGAAGACGAAGCACGCTTCAAGGTGTTTGCCTGATCAAAGTGTCCGGCTGATTCCTGTCGACGCGGTTCTCTCCCCTGCGCGTCGATGACAGTCGAACGGGTCCATCAGCGCAAGCTGGTGGGCCTTTTTTTGGCGTGAACGGTAGTGCCGAGCCATGCTCGGCAGAGGCTTCATGCATAAACGGACAGATCGTCGGTAATGCCCCAGCCGAGCATGGCTTGTATGTTCCTCCCGGCTCCTACGAGGTATGTAGGAGCCAGGGTGGAGGGACCGTCAACATGATATCTGCGGATACCAGCCGACAGACGAGCCG
>NZ_JBRREK010000070.1:0-16323 GCF_056760235.1 Stenotrophomonas sp. STEN018 | reverse complement strand
TGCCTAGGGTGCATTGACCGATGTTTCTGCAATCTGTGGGTTCTTCTGCTTCGTGGATTACGCCGCTCCTACAGCCGCTGATGGATCACGAGTGAAGCCCTTGCCGAGCATGGCTCGGCACTACCGGTTGCGCATCGGCAGAGTGCTAGATCACCCGCAGGGTGATCGCCTTCAACACTGCGCGGGTGCGGTCGCGGGTGTCGAGCTTGTCGAGAATCGCCGAGACGTAGTTCTTCACCGTGCCTTCGGCCAGGAACAGGCTGCCGGCAATCTCGCGGTTGCTGTAACCACCGGCCATCAGCCGCAGCACCGCGACTTCTTTCTGGCTGAACAATTCCTTGGGCGCGTCATCGGCGTGGTAGCGATAGCGTTGCCGCACCGCGTCGGTACTCACCGGTTGCAACAAGGTCTGCCCGGCGATGGCGCGCACGATGGCGTCGTGCAGATCTTCCGGTGCTGCGTCCTTCAGCAGGAAGCCTTGTGCGCCTGCCTCGGTGGCACGCAGCAATAGATCACTCTCGTCGAAGGTGGTCAGGAACACACAAGGTGTCTGGTCGCCGCTTTGACGCAGGGCCTTCAAGGCCTGGATGCCGTCCATGCCGGGCATGCGGATGTCCGACAGGATCAGCTGCACCGGTTGCTGCGGCAGTTGTTCCAGCAAGGCATCGCCGCTGTCGGCCTCGAACACGATGGTGACGCCAAGCTGCTGCAACAGGGCGCGCAGGCCGGCGCGGATCAGGGCCTGGTCGTCGACCAGGGCAATGCGTGGGGACTCGTTCATGCCGGCAATTGCACACGAATCTGCAGGGCACCGGAAGCGCCACGCTGCAATTGAAAGCTGCCGCCTTGTTCGTCGACCCGCTCGCGCATGCCGGTGAGCCCATTGCCGGCACGCGGCTCGCCACGCAACTGGCCGTCATCTTCCATCGCCATCAGCAGCTGCCCGTCGCGCCGCTGCAGGGACACCCGCAGCACCTTGGCATCGCTGTGGCGAGCGCTGTTGGTCAGTGCTTCCTGTACGCAACGCAGGATGGTTTCGGCCTTGGCGGTATCGCTGAGCTGCACGTCGTCATCCAGCTGCAACTGCAGGCGCGGGCGCGGCAATGGTGCGGCCAGTGCGTGCAGGGCGGTGTCCATGTCGAGCTGGCCGCTGTCGCGCAGGCAATGCACCACGGCGCGGATATCGCCCAGCAGCTCGGCGGACAGCTGTTCGCACAAGGCCAGCTCGGGCGCGGCATCGGCGCGTGCGGCAAGTGCGCGCAGGTGCAATCTCAGCGCCGTGAGCTTGTGCCCGGCCACATCGTGCAACTCGCGTGACAGACGCAGCCGTTCCATGTCGCGCGATCTTTCCGCGAGCAGGGCGCGGGTGGCCAGCAGGTCGGCATTGACCAGCGCCAGCCGGTCGCGGGCCTGTTCGGCGCTGCGCGCGTAATGCGTGGTCAGCATGGCGAAGGCCTGGAAGCCGGCAAAGATCAGCACCACCGCGGCGGGGTGGCTGTGGGTACCGCGCAGGACCAGGTACATGCCCAGGTTGACCACCAGCATCAGCGCCAGCGCGACGCGTAGCGGCCAGCTCATCGCCACCTGCGCGGCCAGCATCACCAGCAGGGCCGGCGCCACGCCGCTGCTGGCAGCCAGGCGGATCACCGCCAGTGCTGCCAATGCCTCGATCAGCAAGGCGACGCTGCGCTGTGGCGAGGGCCGCTCGTAGCTGGCGGCAAACAGGAACGCGACCAGGAACAGCAGGGCACTGCCCCAGCGCAGGGCCATCTGCTCGGCGGAGCCATAGGGCAGGGTGACCGCTACCGCCAGCCAGGTCAGCAGGCCGGCGAGGTTGAGCGGGTGCAACAGCCTGTGCCAGCGCGATCGGGGAGTGATTTCCATGCCCGCATGCTGGTGGGCGCAGGCGCCAGCGGCAAGGGGTGCGATGCAGAAAGTGACTTCCGGCAGGGTCGATCAGTGACTGTCGCAACTGCCGTGGCTGCAGCGGCTCACGCACGCTGTGTACAGGCCATCGCATTCGCCGGCCACCACTGAAGAGATCGCTGTCATGCCCGGATATTCCCTGATCGTCGCGCTGCATGTGCTGGCTGGCGTGGTCGCCTTGGTCGGCTTCTGGTCGGCAGCGTTCATGAAGAAAGGCTCGCCCCGGCATCGCGCGCTGGGCAAGGTGTATCTGGTAGCGATGGCAGTGATCGTGGTTACTGCTCTGCCGATCACCATCCAGTTCGCGTTCTTCCGCCAGCAGCCGCTGTCGGCCTTGTTCCTCGCCTATTTGATGGCAATCACCGGCAACGCTACGTGGTTGGCTTGGCGCGCAGTCACCGACAAGCGCGACTGGAAGCAGCTGGTGTCGCGGCCGGGCTGGCATCTGGCGCTGTGGCCGATGGTGATCCTGGCGCTGGTGGTTGTCGGCACCGGCATCCAGCACCGTCAGCCGTTGTTCCTGGGTTTCTCGTCGATTGGCCTGTGGGTGGGCTGGCGCATGCTGAAGTTCGCCCGCCGTGGCCCGTCGCGTCCGGACTGGGCGTTCCGCCAGCACTACCAGTCGATCCTGGGGGCAGGCATTGCTACCCATGTGGCGTTCCTCGGCATCGGCATGCGCCCGGTATGGCAGTGGTTGCACAGCCACACCACGGTGCCGGCGATGCTGATTGAGTTGTTTCCGTGGGCGGCACCGCTGCTGGTGGCGGTAATCGTTGGCCTCTATCTGGACCGCAAGTACGGCGGTCGGCGGGTGGCCAAGGCTGCAGCGGGCAAAGCGGTGCAGTGAGCTGCAGGCTTCCGGCTGCGTTTCGCTTACCAAGGCCGGGCGGGACGCATACGAACAAGCCGCCCTTGGGCGGCTTGTTCTGTTCCGGCAAAACGGTCTTGCTTAGACGTCGCCGCCGTCAGCCCAGCCTTCGCCGCTGCCGCGCTGGAATACCCTGTCACCGGCCTGCACATCGCCGGCCGGCAGATGTTCGGCATCGGCAAGACGTGCGTAGATCGGGGTGAAGTCCGGCTCGGTTGCCGCCATCAGCTGCTCGAAACCGTCTATGACGAAGTAGCTCTTCTGGAAGGTGTCGATGCGGTAACGGGTACGCATGATCCGCTCCAGATCGAAGCCAATGCGGTTCGGTGCGGCCGACTCCAGCGAGTACAGCGACTCACCCTTCGACGAGACGATGCCGGCGCCGTAGATGCGCAGGCCATCGGCGGTATTGATCAGGCCGAACTCCACCGTGTACCAGTACAGGCGGGTCAGGTTCTGCAGCGCGTCCGGGCCGATCGCATGGGCTTTGACGCCACCACGGCCGTAGGCGGCCATGTAGTCGGCGAACACCGGGTTCATCAGCAGCGGCACATGCCCGAACAGGTCGTGGAACAGGTCAGGTTCGGCGATGTAGTCGATCTGGTCCGGGCGGCGGATCCACCAGGTCACCGGGAAGCGACGGTTGGCCAGATGATCGAAGAAATCGAGTTCCGGCAGCAGGCCCTCCACCCCGACCAGGGTCCAGCCGGTGGCTGCGCCCAACACTTCGTTGAGCTGATCGAAGCGCGGAATCATGTGCTCGCTCATGCCCATCTCGTCCTGGGCATCGAGGAACTCCTGGCAGGCACGGCCGACCAGCAGCTCGCGCTGGCGCTGGTACAAAGTGCTCCAGGTCGCATGGTCGTCGGCGCTGTAGCCGTGCCAGGGCTGCTCCACCACGGCGGTGGTATAGACCGGCACGTAACCCTTGTCGGTCTGCTGGTGTTCGACGCGGCGCGGGTTGGCTTCCATGGCGGCAGCTCCTGAAGGGAATAGATAAGCGCATGGTAGGAAGCCTGCCGCGCAACAGGTGTGCGTAATTGCGTCGGCAACCGGTTCTAACGCAATATTGTTGCGTCACTTCAATGCTGCGGAGCAACAAAGATGGCTTCGGTGAACCTTGATCGCACGGATCTGCGGCTTCTGGTCGAAATACAGCAGCATGGCCGCGCCACCAATGCCGAGCTCGCGGCACGGGTGAATCTGTCGGCGTCAGCCTGCCTGCGACGGGTGCAGCGGCTGGAAGCGGAGGGGGTGATCGCCGGCTATGGCGCACGCCTGGAGCCGCGCGCGATCGGGCTGGGATTGCAGGCCTTCGTGCGCGTGCAGTTGTCCAAGCACGGCCAGGCGGCGATCGATCATTTCGTGCAGGCGGTGCAGCTGTGGGATGAAGTGGTGGCCTGCCATGCGCTGACTGGCGACATGGACTATCTGCTGCAGGTCTACGTACGCGACCTGGACCACTTCTCGGAATTCCTGCTCGACAAGCTGCTCAACGCAGCCGGCGTGGCCGACGTCAATTCCAGCTTCGTGCTGCGCACGGTGAAGGAGTTCCGCGCCCTGCCGCTGTCGCAGCTGGGGCGGCAGTGATCTTGCTTGAGGCTTTAAAGCCCCTCTCCCGCAGGGCGGGAGAGGGGTTGGGGTGAGGGCGCTTTTGCTGTTGAGTTTTTGATCTGAAACGTTATCGGCTTCGCGGCTTACGCCGCTCCTACAAGAAGCTGCAGCCCCACAACCCCTGCGTCCTACCATTGAGAATCAGCGCGCCGGCGCGCTGCAGTTCTTCTCGATGCCACGCAGCTTCTCGATGCGGCTGCGGCTGTCCTGGCAGCGCTGATGCGCTTCGGCCTGCACGGCGGCAGCGCGTGCATCGGCATTGCGCGCGGTTGCAACACGCGCCTGCTGCAAACGGGCAATACCAGCGCGGATCTGCGGCATCGCCGCCATCGCCGCCTTCTCGCCTTCCAGGATCGCGCGACCACGCTGTTCAAAATCGGCGGCGCCGATGTCCAGCACAGCCGGGCGGATCACCACATCGGCACGCGCCAGTTCCTGCTCGCCCAGGCGCTGGCCCATGATGGTGATCGACTGGCCCACCGCACCCAGCAGGCCGGTTGGGCGCTGGCCGGTGGCGCGGCTGGAGATGTCCACCGCGATCACGAATTCGGCACCCAGCTGCTTGGCCGCATCCACCGGCACCGGGCTGACCACGCCGCCATCGACATAGCTCTTGCCACCGATGATCACCGGCTCGAACACGCCGGGGATGGAGCTGGAAGCACGCACCGCCTGGCCGACATTGCCGCGCACGAACACCGCGCGCTCACCGGTTTCCAGCTGCGTGGCGACCGCGGCGAATGGCTTCTTCAGCTGCTCGGCGCGCTTGTTGCCGACCTGCGCGTTGACGTAGTCCTGCAGCTTCTGGCCCTGCACCAGGCCACCGGAGAACAGGCGGATATCGCGGATGCTGGCTTCATCCAGCGCAACGGCCTTCTGCTGCATCTGGAAGGCGTCCATGCCGCTGGCATACAAGGCACCCACCACGCTGCCAGCGCTGGTGCCGGACACCACCACCGGCTCGAAGCCATTGGCTTCCAGCATCTTGATCACGCCGATATGGGCAAAGCCCTTGGCCGCGCCGCCGCCCAGCGCCACGCCGATCTTGACCGGCCGGACCGGCGTCGTCGGCTGTACTGCTGCCGGCGGGGTGGGCTTGGTGTTTTCGCCGCCACAGGCTGCCAGCAGGCCAAACAAGGAGAGGGACAGCAGCAGACGGGCGTTGCGCGCTTTCATGATGAACAGGGGGCGTTGGAAAGGGCGCCAGCATAGCGCTTTGGGCTGGCAAGGCCGCCAGCGGACTCACGGTTGGTTTAACCAAGGCTGCCATCGGCAGCCGACATCAGCCTGCGTAAAGCTCTGGCGCCCACAACGCCGCCAGTATCCCCAGCAGGATGACTATCCAGAAAAGTGCGCCCAACACCAGCCACACCCAGTTGGCGGCGGTCAGCCGGGAGTTGCGGTCGCCGTCGGGGTCGCCGCAGGCATGGTTGGCCGCGCGCTGCGCCTGTACCAGCGACATCATATTCAGCACCATAAACAGCATGCCGATCGTGAAACCTGGCAATGGCGGCAGGACGGAGTCGGGGATGCGGTTGATGATGCGGCCAATAATCGCCGACATCACGAAAGCACCGGCCCACATCTCCGGTGACCAGCTATAGCGCTGGCCGGAACGGCGCAGGCGCTGGTCGATTTCCTGGTTCAGGCTGTTGGCAAAGAAGATCCCGAAGATGGCGCGGGGCACCGGCCAGATATCCAGTTTCTTGTCACGCTTGTGCCGGCTCCAGTGCTTCCAGAACCAATACACCGAGTAGAAGCCCAGGGTTGCCACGTACAGCAGCACCAGCTTGGTGATGGAGACCACATAGAACGGTGGCAAGGCCGAATGGACTGTTGTTTCCTGCGTCAACGAGGCCTGCGGTGGAGCATAAATCGTGTCCTGCGCATCCATGGCTTCCTGCCTTCCCTGAATATGAATGCCGCGAGTATGGCGACGGCTCCGGGGCGCGACAAGCAGATACGTCTTCTCTGCATCAAAGACGGCATTTTCCTTGCGCAGGGGCGCGGTATTCCGTAACCCGGACTCTCCAGCCGGGCTACGGAAACCGTGGGGACATCAGAACTTGTTATCCCCATCCAGCAACCGACCCAGCCCACCAAGCACCGAGCCTTCACCGCGGCTCTGGCCGCCACCCTGCGGCGCGGCGGCATACATGCGGCCAGCCAGGCGCGAGAACGGCAGCGACTGCAGCCATACCTTGCCGGGGCCGGTCAGGGTGGCCAGGAACACGCCTTCGCCACCGAAGAACATGCTTTTCAGGCCGGCCACGCGGCGCACGTCCATGTCCACGCCGGCGTGGTAAGCAACCACGCAGCCGGTATCCACATCGATGCGCTCGCCCGCGGCCAGCTCGCGTTCCACCACGCAGCCGCCGGCATGTACGAACACCCAGCCATCGCCCTCAAGTTTCTGCATGATGAAACCCTCGCCGCCGAACAAGCCGGTCATCACCTTGCGCTGCAGGTGCACGCCCACCTGCACGCCGCGCGCACCGGCCAGGAAGCTGTCTTTCTGGCAGATCAGCTTGCCGCCGTGCTGGTCCAGCTTCATCGGCAGCACCGTGCCGGGGTAGGGTGCGGCGAAGGCGACCTTGGCCTTGCCGGTGCCGGTGTGGGTAAACAGCGTGGCGAACAGGCTTTCACCGGTGATGACACGTTTGCCGGCCGACATCAGCTTGTCCATGAAGCCGCCGCCCTGGCCCTCATGGCGGCCGTCACCGAATACGGTGTCCATCTGTACCGCTGAATCCTTGAACATCAGCGCGCCGGCCTCGGCAATCGCGCTTTCGCCCGGGTCCAGTTCGATTTCCACGAACTGCATCTCATGCCCGACGATGCGGAAGTCGATATCGTCGGCACGGTGGCGGTTGCCGGCTACCGGTGGCGGCATTGGCGGCGGGCCGGCCTGGCCGCCGAAGTCGGTGATCTCGGTCACCGCCTGCCAACCCTGCATGCCCTCGCGCCAGGCCAGTGCCTGGCGGCTACCCTGGGCAAAACGGCGCGCAGCTTCGTCGTCCATCGGGCCGACGCGGTCGGCCTGGCCGGGAATATGGAAATACCACTGGGTCATGACAAGGTGCCTGGGCGGGAAGGAAGTAAGCCCCAAGTCTATGCGGCGGAAGGGCTGCACACCCCTGACAGGCGTCGTGCCGCTGAATACCTGAACGATTGCGATACGAATGTTGTACTGCAACAATTCCATGCTAGGCGCAGTTCCCCATTCCTCCTCAACAGGCCCACCTCCGCCATGTCCCCGACCCGTACCGTCCGCCGCCTGCCGGCCGCGCATCCGCTGTTTGTCGCCGTTCTCGCCGTACTGCCACTTACCGCTGCCGCGCAGGATGCGACCCCGGCCCAGAAGGAAGCCGCCACTCTGGATGCGGTGAAGGTCACCGCCGCACGCAAGGTGGAGAACATCCAGGACGTGCCGGTGTCGATCAGCACCGTCAGCGGCGAGAAGCTCGACGCGCTGGCTTCCGGTGGTACCGACGTGCGTTATCTGTCCGGCCGCGTGCCCAGCCTGAACATTGAATCTTCGTTCGGCCGCGCCTTCCCGCGCTTCTATATCCGCGGCTACGGCAACACCGACTTCCGTCTCAACACCTCGCAGCCGGTCTCGCTGGTGTACGACGACATCGTGCAGGAAAACCCAATCCTGAAGGGCTTCCCGATCTTCGACGTGGATCAGGTGGAAGTGCTGCGCGGCCCGCAGGGCTCGTTGTTCGGCCGCAACACTCCGGCCGGCGTGGTCAAGTTCGACTCGGTGCGTCCGTCGCAGGAGTTCGAAGGCTACGGCAAGGTCGGCTACGGCAGCGACAACCTGTGGAATGTTGAAGCCGCCGTCGGTGGCGCGCTGAGCGCGCGCTGGTCGGCACGTGTGTCGGCCCTGTACCAGCGCCGCGACGATTGGGTGAAGAACACCGGCCCCGGCCCGAACGACGGCCTGGAAGGCTATGACGAATCGGCCGTGCGCGTGCAGTTCCTGTACGAAGGCGACAATTTCGAAGCACTGTTGGGTGCGCACAAGCGCCACCTCAACGGCACCGCACGCCTGTTCCGCGGCAACATCTTCAAGAAGGGCAGCAACGATTTCGTTCCCGGCTTCGACGAGAACAAGGTGTCGATCGATGGCCTGAATCACTCCGAGCTCGACAGCAGCGGCGCCAATGCACGCCTGAGCTGGGACCTGGGCAACTACAAGCTGTCGTCCATCACCGGTTACGAAACCGTGGACACTTTCAGCGTCGGCGATATCGACGGCACCTCGGGTCCGTATTTCACGCCTGCCGTGCCGTTTGCCTCGGAAACCGCCGATGGCATTCCCCGCCACTCGCAGTGGACCCAGGAACTGCGTCTCGAATCGCAGAACGACGGCCCGCTGAACTGGCAGACCGGCGTGTTCTATTTCAAGGAAGACTACGACGTCGACAGCGTCAGCTACGACAGCACCAATGGCGGCAAGCAGGATGGCTTCCAGCGCATCAACCAGACCAATGATGCCTGGGCAGTGTTCGGCGGCCTGACCTATCAGGCCACCGACAAATTGGAACTGCGCGCTGGCGTGCGTTACACCGTCGACAAGAAAGACCTGAAGGTCAAGGACTACTGGAATACCGGCTTCTCGCCGTGCATTGCACCGACCCTGACCACGCCCCCGGGTATTGCCAAGTGCGACCTGGCTGGTCTGCTTGCCGCGCAGCAGGACGCCTACGCCAAGGGTGATGCTGTTGATCCCTATCTGTCGGCCTCGACCAAGGACAAGAAGTTCAACTGGGACTTCTCGGCCACCTACGCCGTCAATGACACCGTCAATGTTTACGGCCGCGTCGCCACCGGCTTCCGTGGCAGCTCGATCCAGTCGGCTGGCGCGTTCAACGACAAGACCGTGGCCGATCCGGAAACCGTGCTGTCCTTCGAAGCCGGCGTAAAGGCGGACTTCTGGGACAACCGCGCGCGATTGAATGCCAGTGTCTATCACTACCGGGTCAAGGATCAGCAGCTGACCGCCGTGGGTGGCGCGCTGGGCAATGCCAACATCCTGCTCAATGCCGACAAGAGCGTAGGCCAGGGCTTTGAGTTGGACCTGCAGGCCTATCTGACCGACAACCTGCTGGTCACTCTGGGTAGTGGTTACAACCACACCGAGATCAAGGATGCGGATCTGAGTGTTGCACCGTGCTTCTCCTGCACCGTGACCAATCCGCTGGATGGCAATGGCAAGGTGCTGATCAATGGCAACTCGCTGCCGCAGGCACCGGAGTGGACCCACAACATGACCGCGCGCTGGTCGCTGCCGCTGGCTGATGGCACCCAGCTCTACGTGTTCACCGACTGGGTCTATCGCAGCGAAGTGAACTTCTTCCTGTACGAGTCCAAGGAGTTCACCGGCAAGCCGTTGTTGGAAGGCGGCCTGCGTGTGGGTTATCAGTGGAACGATGGTGATTACGACGTGGCACTGTACGGCCGCAACATCACCAACCAGATCCGCGCCACCGGCGGCATCGACTTCAACAACCTCACCGGCTTCATCAACGAGCCGCGTCTGTGGGGCGTGGAGTTCAAGACCCGCTTCTAAGCACAGGTTTGTGTGTTGAGCAAAGAAGGCGCGGAGCAATCCGCGCCTTCTTCTGTTCTGTAGTGCCGAGCCATGCTCGGCAAGGGGCCTGCACCAGCACACCGCTCCCACAAGACGTTCGGCATGGGTTATCGGTAAGGCTCCTGCCGAGCATGGCTCGGCACTACCGGGTCAGCGCGCAGCGCCTCATGCAAGACATCCAGCAACTGCTCGTTGTCATCACCGCGCTGCTCCCAATACATGATGCCGCCCAGGCCCTGCTGCTTCACGTAGTCGGCCTTGATCCGCAGCGATTGCGGATCGTCATAACTGATCATGCGCCGCTCCTTGGCATTCCACAGCCACGGCACCTGCGCTTCATCATCCCAATGACGCTGCCAGTCCGGCGCGTTGAGGCGGGTATGGACGATGTCACGCCAGGTGATGAAGCCGCCCTCTTTGGTGAACTTCTGGAAGCGGCCATTGTTGGCGTTGCCGACATCACCAAAGGTGCGGCCATAGAACGGCACGCCGACATTGATCTTGGCAGCAGGCACGCCCGCATCGAGGAAGTACTTCACCGCATCCACGGTGGTGCGGCCCTGCGGCGTAGCCCGCGATGAGCGCGCAAGCCCGGAATGATGGCCAGTGGTCTTGGTCAGGCTGCCGTAGAAGTCGTAGGTCATAAGATTGATCCAATCCAATGACTGCGCGATGCGCGGCAGCTCCAGGCCCTCCGCAGCGCGGCCTTCAGCGGCGGCGATGGTCAGCAGGTAATGACGCTTGCCATTGCCCTCGCGGTCCAGACGCGCACGCAGTTCTTCCAACAGCACGGTGAAGTTGTGGCGATCATCCGGGCTGTGGCTGATGTCGGCGTCGCCGAGCGTGGGGTATTCCCAATCGATGTCCAAGCCGTCGAGCTTGAACTGGTGCATCAACGCGACGCTGCTGTCGATGAAGCGTGCGCGTGCAGGTGCACTGGCGGCGGCCTCGGAGAAGTTGCCGGCGCCCCAACCACCAATCGACAGCACGATCTGCAGTGAGGGGTTGTCAGCGCGCTTGGCGACCACGGCATGCAGGCGCGCCGGATCGACGTTTTCGGGTAAGTAGACGGTGCCATCGAGGCGAACCACGGCGAAGGCGAAGTTCACCACGTCGAGCTTCTGTGCAGACAACTGCAGCGGCTCGGGGCTGTCCATCACATAGCCGATCAAGCGCGGCGTCTGTGCCTGCACGGCGAAGGGCAGCAATGCGGCGAGCAACAGCGCATGCAGGCGTGGACTACGAAGGAATACAGGCATGAGAGGTCCCGTAATGAGAGGACCTTGGACTGTAACCGCAGACGCCCATCACAGCACAAGGCAGTGACGTCGGAAACCATTGCGTTCTCGGTCACTGTAGAGCCGAGCCATGCTCGGCTGGGGCGTCACCGATGGCCTAGCCGAAGCTCTTGTAGGAGCGGCGTCAGCCGCGAAGCTGATAGTCAGTTAGATTGCCGGAATGCCTGCGATTGAAACAGTGCCAGCTTCGCGGCTGACACCGCTCCTACAAAATCGGTTTGCCTGGGCCTCGATGCCGAGCATGGCTCGGCACTACATGTAGTACTGCTTAGCGGGCTTCGGGGATGTCGGAGGTCAGCGCTGCGGTTTCTGCGGCGCAATCGCGCGGCATGGGCAGCTTGAGCGTGCGTGCGTGTGCCAGCTCTTCGCGCGCCTTGGCCAGGTCGGCGACAAACGCCGGGTTGTCATGCAGCCGCGCTACGGTCGCTGAACCCATGAACTGGCCCTGCTGCACATCGCTATACCAATGCACGTTGCAGACCAGGCGGCTGTGGCCATAGTTGCGGCCGCGTTCGATCAAGGCGGTGGCGTGGTCGGGATCGATCTCGGACAGGATCAGACCCCAGGCCCAGCCGATCGAGGTATGCCCGGACGGGTAGGAGCCACTCTTGCGCAGGCCTTCTTCATCGTCCGGCGTGCAGGTCGGCGCGTTGTTGACCATGAACGGGCGCGGGCGCTGATAGTGCGTTTTCGCCGCCTTGGTGGCAGCGCTGGCATCGATGCGGCTGCGTTCCAGCAGGCGGTACAGCACCGGCGTGGTCTTGGCGGTGACGGCGACACCCAGCGCGCAGCTGAACTGGTCGGCGCCGGCCGGGAAGCTCAGGTCGGCATCGGTATGCGCCTGTGCGAAGCGTGCGCTGCCTTGCATGCTCAGCGCCTGGCTGGCGACGGCCTCATCCAGCTGTGCCGATGCCGAGCCGGGAGCGGGCGGAGCCGGACTCAGTGCAAGACTGTCGGGGATGGCGGTGCCGGTCAGATAGCCGGTGACCTTGGTGCTGGAGTCACCGCCTGCGCTGGAGGGCAGGGTAGGGGTGCTGGAACAGGCGCTGAGCACGGCGGCCAGCGCGAGGGCGGCACCGAAGCGCAGCGGGGCAACAGAAGATGACATTGCGAGGACAACGGGAATACGGGAGCGGGCGGGCATCATCGCACCAACGGCCGCGCTGTGCCCCCTCCCTTGCGCAACGCGCAGGGGGTGAAGAAGGCCTGCTTGCGCGCCATTGGCGCGCGGTCTGATGAACGACCGAAGGCTGTGCCTTCGGACCGGACGGGCTGGGGAGGGGTGCTCTTCGCATGAGCTTCAGCAACCAGCACAAGCAACGGCCAAAGCCACCCCCTCCCAACCTCCCCCTTGGCTGCGCCAAAGGGGAGGGGCTCAGCTCCCTCCCTTGCGCGCAGCGCAGGGGAGGGTTGGGGAGGGGGTGGTTGCTTCAGGAAATTACAAACTGCCTACCCAGGCCGACATCCGCCCGTCATCCTCGCGCACCTCGATCGGCCCGCCGAACACCTCCGACAGCGGCGCCGAGCGCAGCAACTCGGCGCGACTGCCATCGGCAAGGATGCGGCCACCCTTCATCAGCACCACGCGGTTGATCTCCGGAATCACTTCCTCGATGTGGTGGGTAACCAGCACCAGGGTGATTCCCTGCTGGGCGAGGTGACGCATGCTGTCGATCAGGTGCTGGCGCGAGATCAGGTCCAGGCCGGTGGATGGCTCGTCCAGCAACAAGGCCTTGGGCTGGTTGACCAGCGCCCTGGCAATCAGCACGCGGCGGGTTTCACCCGCGGACAGCTCGGCATAGCTGCGGCCCAGCAAGGGCAGCGCACGCGCCAGTTCCAGCGCATGCCGCGCGCGCTGGCGCATGGCATCGGTGACGTCGCGGTGCGCGGGCACCACAAAGCTGGCGAAGAAGCCGGCGATCACCGCTTCTTCAACGGTCAGCCCGGGCATGCTGGACAGATTGCTGGACAGGTCACCGGTGACGATGCCGAGCTGCGCACGCAGCCGGTCCACCTGCCAGCGGGTCTGGCCCATCACCTTGACCGGCACATGACCGTCGGCGCGCGCCAAGGGATAGAGCTCGCGCGTGATCAGCTTGATGAATGAGGATTTTCCGCAGCCGTTCGGCCCAAGGATGGCGGTGTGCTGGCCCTGTTCGATACGCAGGTTCAGCTCATGCAGCACGCGGACCTGGCCACGGATGACGCAGGCATGGTCCAGTTCGATCAGGGGGGCCGCTTCGGCGGCGGGAGCAATGGACATTCAGTTGGAGGCGGCAGCTGAGGATTCGACCAACGGACGTACCGCCGGTGGATGAAGTTTGCGCTGACAGCCCCCATGATGTGTAGCACTGGTTTCATCTGGCACTGACTGCCTGGAGTACTCCGTGATGTCCGACGCCCTGCTCAACTTCTTCACCGGTGGCATCGTCGGCCTGGGCTGGTGGGGCATGCTGGCGGTGTTGCTGGTGTTTACCCAGCTCACCATCTTCGCGGTCACCTTGTACCTGCATCGCAGCCAGGCCCATCGCGGCGTGGACTTCCACCCGCTGGTGTCGCACGCATTCCGCTTCTGGGTGTGGTTGACCACCTCGATGATCACCCGCGAGTGGGTGGCCATCCACCGCAAGCACCACGCCAAGGTCGAGACCGAGGACGACCCGCACAGCCCGGTCACCAAGGGCATCCGCAATGTGTTCTGGCGCGGTGTCGAGCTGTACCGCGAAGCCCGCACGCTGCGTGGCGATATCGATCAGTACGGGCGCGGTGCGCCGGAGGACTGGATCGAACGCAAGCTCTACACCCCGCATGCCAACCTCGGTCCGATTCTGCTGTTCGTGATCAACACGGCACTGTTCGGCCTGCCCGGCATTGCCTTGTGGGCGATCCAGATGGCGTGGATTCCGTTCTGGGCCGCTGGCGTGGTCAATGGTCTGGGCCATTGGTGGGGCTATCGCAATTTTGAATCGGCCGACACCTCGACCAACCTCACGCCGTGGGCGTTCTGGATCGGTGGCGAAGAACTGCACAACAACCATCATGCCTTCCCCAGCTCGGCACGTTTCTCGATGCGCCGTTGGGAGTTTGATATCGGCTGGCAGATGATCCGCCTGCTGCAGTTCCTTCGCCTGGCCAAGGTGCTGCGGGTGGCGCCGAGCATGGACATCCGTCCGAACATCGCTGTGCCGGATGCAGATACCTTGAAAGCGCTGCTGTCGCATCGCTTCCAGGCGATGACCGATTACCAGCGCAATGTATTCGCGCCTGCCTTGAAGGAAGAAGCGGCTGCTGCAGGCGCCAAGCTGCGCAAGCTGTTGCCGCGGCGCATGCGCAAGGGGCTGGTCAACGATGGCCGCTGGCTCAAGCCCGACTGCCGCGCGCAGCTGCACAACTGGGTGCAGCAGCGTCCGCGCATCCAGTTGTTGGTCGAGCACCGTGCGCGTCTTTCGGCCTTGCTGGAAGCCCGCAGCCATGACGCGGCCGAGCGCCTGCGCCAGCTGCAGCAGTGGTGCCAGGAAGCGGAGGCCAGCGGCAGCGCTGCACTTCAGGCCTATGCCGCGCGTCTGAAGGGCTATTCGCTCAGCGCCGCATGAAAACTATTGCCCTTCTTTTCCTACTTGCTGCCTCGTTGCCAGCCATTGCCCAGGTGCAGGACACCAACGCCTACCTGCAACGCATGGACAGCGACGGCGATGGCCGGGTCAGCCCGGACGAATACCTGCAATGGATGCTGTATGCCTTCGACAAGATGGATCGCAATGGCGATGGCGTGCTGGAAGCGGCGGAGCAGCCGGGCGGGCGCGGCAAACCGATCACCCGCGAAGAACAGCGCAAGGTGATCCTGGCCCGTTTTGCGCGCCAGGATGCCAACAGCGATGGCTACCTGAGCGCCCGCGAGCTGATGGCGCCACCGCGCTGACCTACGTTTGTAGGAGCGGCGTAAGCCGCGAAGCCAAAAATCCAACCGAAGCCGATAGCGCACTGCAATCGATACAGGTCCGCTGTTCACCATCACCAGCTTCACGGCTCACGCCGTTCCCACAAAAGCAATCAAACACAATCGTCTTGAGACTCGCATGCCAGAACTACCCGAAGTAGAAACCACCCGGCGCGGTCTGGAGCCGCATCTGCTGGACCGCCGCATCCACGGCGTGATCCTGCGTCGGCCGGATCTGCGCTGGCCGATTCCCGCCGAGATCGAACAGCTGCTGCCAGGCCAGCGCATCGCGGCGATCCGTCGTCGTGCCAAATACCTGCTGCTGGATACCGAGCTGGGCAGCGCGGTGCTGCACCTGGGCATGTCCGGTAGCCTGCGCGTGTTGCCTGGCGATACGCCGGTGCGTGCGCATGATCACGTAGATATCAGTCTGGAAGACGGCCGCCTGCTGCGCTTCAACGATCCGCGCCGCTTTGGTTGCCTGCTGTGGCAACCGGCAGGTGAAACGCATGAGCTCCTGCGCGACTTGGGCCCTGAACCCTTGGATGGTGATTTCGACGGCGACTATCTGTTCCAGCGCAGTCGTGGGCGCAAGGCGCCGATCAAAACCTTCCTGATGGACCAGGGCATTGTTGTCGGCGTGGGCAATATCTACGCGGCGGAAAGCCTGTTCATGGCCGGCATCAACCCCTTGCGTGAAGCCGGCAAGGTATCGCGGGCGCGCTATCAGCGGCTGGCGGATGCGGTGAAGGAAATCCTGGGTCACGCGATCACCCGTGGCGGAACCACCTTGCGCGACTTCATCAGTCCCGATGGTGCGCCGGGCTACTTTGAACAGGAGTTGCTGGTGTACGGACGCGAAGGCGAGAACTGCAAGCAATGTGGACGCGCGCTGCGCTATGCCAGCATCGGCCAGCGGGCAACGGTGTGGTGCGGGTATTGCCAGCGCTGAGGCGGAGCAACTGTAGTGGGGGGGGGGGGGGGGGGGGGGGGGGGGGGCGCGGGGGGAACCCCCCCCCCACGCGCCCGCGCCGCACCAGGCACCAAGGGGTCGGGGGGGGGGGGTGGGGGTGGTGGGGGG
>NZ_JBRREK010000069.1:0-16852 GCF_056760235.1 Stenotrophomonas sp. STEN018 | reverse complement strand
CTACCCCCGTTATTTTTAAATTGCGTGCTTGGGGGTTCCCCCCTCGCCTTGGTGGGTTTATCCTTTCCGGTTTCCGCCTCTCCCTTGCTGGGCGCGCCACTACGGTCAGGCGATCGCTGCTACCGGTAAAAATCGGCAATCTGGCCGGTGAACTGCTGCGGGTTGGCACCGACAAGATTGGTCAGCACGACCACCGCCAAGCCTTCGTCCGGATAGACTACAAACGCCGCTCGTGCGCCACCAAAGCTGCTGACCTGGCGCTTCCCCGCCGGTCCTGATACCGGCCAGCCTGCGGCCCAGTCACCTTCCTTGCCATTGTTCAAACGCTCTGGCGTCCACATCCGCGCCAGGCTGGCAGCGCTCAACATGCGCTGCTGCAACAAAGCTGCCAACCACAATGCCAAATCATCGGCGGTGGTCTGGATACCACCGCCAGCCCACAGGCCTTGCGGCATGTCGTAGAACCAGCGCGACAGACGCTTCGGTACGTCGGCATCATCGCTGCTACGGGGAAAGAAGCTGTACATGGTCGCCGCGTCCGGCAACATATCGTAGCTGCCGCCGAAGCCGACGTGCCTCATGCCCAGCGAACTGAACTGTCTGGTGGCCAGATAGTCTTCATAGAGCTTGCCAGTGCACTGGTGAATGATCCTGGCAAGCAAGCCATAGTTGGTCTGGTTGTAGACGAACTGCTCACCCGGCAAGGCCTGCATCGGCCGCTGTTCAACCAGCTTCCAAGCATGCGCCTCGGAGCCACCACCAATCAGTCCCTGAGCATCGACGATATCCGGCAGGCCGGAGGTATGTGCAAGCAATTGACGCACTCGAATCCCCTGCCACGCAGCAGGCAGCTGCTGCAGGTACGTGGAGATCGGTCCATCGAGATCAAGCTGTCCCGCCTCGACCAACTGCATCACTGCTACGCCGGTGAATGCCTTGGTCGCCGAGTTGATCGGAAACAAGGTTGCAGGCGTAGCTGCCACCTTGTACTCGACATTGGCCAGACCCCGCGCCTCTGAGAACACCACCTTGCCGTCCTTGATCACCGCAACCTGCAGCCCCGGAATGCCTCTGTCCGCCATCGTGGTAGTGATGAAGCGCCGCGTTGCGTCATTGGCCGCATCCAGCGTGGCCGCGGCCAGGTGGAAAGGAAGCGCGAAGATCAACGCTACCAGGTACAGCAGGGTTCGGGCGCTTGCACATCGCATCGTCTGGCTCCGGTCGTGACTGGCTAGGGCAGGTCGAATCGCGACCACCGCGATTACCGACTCCAGTCTTGGATGCTCGAAACGACGAAAAGGTTTAAACCCCCGATCACCAGCGCCCGGCATTCGTTGGCGCCACCGCGGGGTTGGGCCTGCCTTTCAAAAACTCAGGGACCCATTGCTGCACCAGCACCTGCATTATCTGCTGCTCGCGGATGACGACATGCCACGCCGAACTGGCAATGGATAGTTCAACCTCGCGACGCAGCCCAGCGTCATGCACGATCCATGGTCCACTGCAGACACGGCAACGCCACGATTTCGCGCTCGCGCTGGCATCAGGTGCTGGCGCTTTCCGCCGCGTCTCGATCCGCACCGCGACGGCTGCCACGCTATACATCCGGCAACACGGGCAAGCCGGCCATCGCTGCCCGCAAAGGCCAAGGATTCAACACAGATAGTGCGCCGCCACGCATGTGATTGCTGCCCCGATCCCGCCAGAAGCAGACGCTAGCGCGGACCATGGCAGGCTGCCCATCCACGAAATCAGGTAGGCAAAGGCTTCCGTCTACCGCGTTGTGGCAGCTAACCCCGCAGCGGTAGCAGTAACGCCATACGGGTGCCGGGAGCACCCTCGCGCTGACCGATGTGCAGCACACCTCCCAGCCGGTGCGCACGCAGCTGCATGCTGATCAGCCCTGCACCGCCGGCGGCGCCCATGCTGCCATCGCCAATACCGATTCCATCATCATCTATATGCAGCTGAAGCTGCTCGCCGTGTCGTTGCAGATGGATATCCACACGCTGTGCACGGCTGTGCTTGAACACATTGGTCAAGCCTTCCTGCAGCAGGCGTAGCAGGTCCAGACTGCGCGAGGCACCAAGCTCCACGCCTTGGATATCATGCAGGTGCCAATACGCTTGGATATCGGCCGCGTCCAGCAGGCTGCTTGCACGGTGCCGCAGTGGCACCAGCAATTCGGCAAGATCGCCGTGCTCGCGCGCGGTGCTGTCGATGACCAGACGCAGGTCATCACGCATTTCGCGCAGGACGCCGATGACCTTCTCTCGCGGCATGTCTTGCGGTGCCTGCTCCAGCCGTGCGATGGCGCCTACCAAGGTGCCACCGAAACCGTCATGCAGGTCACGCACCAGTTGCAGACGTTCACCGGCGCGGCTGTGGGCGAGCTCCAGCGCATGCTGCTGTTGCAGGTTGTCTGCCAACTGTGTGGTCGCTTGCTGCACTTCATGTCGCAGCTCGGCATTGAAGCCTTCCACCCGCTGCATGGTGTTGGCGAAGCGGTAAGCCAGCACGAAGCCCATGCCCAGCAACATCAGCGGCGAGGTAAACGAGCCCAGATAGCTCACTCCGCCATACCAGCCCATGTACACGCCCAAGTCATGCAGCGACACCACAATCGGCAGGATGATGCACAGCGCCAGTACCTGGTAGTCACGGCGGCCACTGCGCAGTGCATAGGCCATGAAGGTGAACGACACCACGTACAGGAAAGCGATAGTGGGAACCAGATAGACGTTGCGGCTCGGCCCCATCCACTGCGGCCACAACAAGGCACCCGCCATCACCAGCACCACGATTGCCAGCAGCACGCGCTCCAGTCGCGGCCAGCGCCGCTCACAGAAGCGCAGCAGGAATATCGTGTGTGCTGCAGCAGCCGCAACGTAGCAGGCGCCGACGAAAGCCTGCCAGCCGTCGGTGGTGGCGAACGGCCACGGACTGCTGACAACGAAGTTGCTGTCGTACAGGCGCCCAAACACAGCGCTCAAGGCATACCAGCCGTACATCGACTCCTTGCGCCGCAACAGCCAGAACAGCCCGATCACTGCCGCCAGTACGAATCCAATTGCGATGTCGAGCAGTTGCAGGTCGTGCCGGACCAGGACTTCCTTGCGATAGCGCGCCTGCAACAGCTGCGGGTCGCCCACATCCACCACGCCGAGCGAGGGCTGATAGGCGGCAAGGCCCGAAACCCTCACCAACAACTCGTTCTCGCCTTGCTTGAGCAGTGGTGCCTGCAGCAGGAAGTAACGAGGCACGTGCCAGCTGCGCGACAAGGGCTCGACCAATGAAGGATCGCGATCAATCAAGCTGCCGTTGAGGTAGACAGCGGCCGCCATGCAGGTGTAATCCAGCAACAGGCCCGTAGGCTGCTGTGCATCGTTCTGCTGCCAGCGCAGACGGTACCAGACCACGCCGTCATGATCCGGCCAGCGGGTCTGCCACTGATCGGCCAGAGCCACCGGCTCCCAGCCCTGCGCGGGCGGCGCCGGCGATTGCCAGTCGGCGCGCACCGCCTCGGCCTGGGCAATGCGGGTGACTTCTGCAGTCTGCGCGTCGGCCGTGGCCGTGCAAGCCATCAACAGCAGGGCCAGCAGCCAACGGATCAAGGTAGCAGTCCCATTGCGCGCGCCTCGTATACCGCCGCCGTACGCGAACCCACCGCCAGCTTGCGGTAGATGTTGCGGGTATGCGCTTCGATGGTCAGCCGTGACAGTCCAAGAAGCTCGGCGATTTCGCGATTGCCATAGCCCTGTGCGACGTGGGTGAGAATGCCGAGTTCGCGCTCGGACAGGTGCACGCTTGGCGTTGCTGGTGCAGCGACCGGCGCCTGCACAGCGGGCAGCAAGGCCAGAATGCGCCGGGCGATCATCGGGTCGATCGGTGCGCCACCGCGTTGCAGGCTGCGCAGCGCAACGCTCAGCTCGATGTCGTCGCGGTCCTTGAGCAGGTAGCCGACGGCACCTGCGCGCAGCGCGGCGAAAATGGTTTCTTCTTCGGCGAATGCGGACACGATCACTGCCTGCAGCTGCGGTTGGTGCTGCTGCATCCAGCTGATCAGGTCGGTGCCGGTGCCGTCGGGCAGCTGCATGTCGACCAGGGCGAGGTCGACGTGATGGGTTTGCAGCAGTGTGCGGGCTTCGGCGATGTCTGGTGCTGTGTGGATCTGCGGCGCTTGCTCTGTCGGGAGTTCAGCCACGAGCCGGGCCAGCCTCGCCAGCGAAGCTGCGTCGTCGTCGATGATCAGAATGGAAGACAGCTCCATCGGCCCCCGCCATGGTTCCCGTTGTGACGGAGTTTAGCGTGGTCTTACGGGAGGGGTTGTGACTGGGGGTGGCGGGGTTGGGCTTGGGTGGTGTTGGAACTGCAAAGGCTACTTTCGTTGAGATCAATGGGCGAGGCGGCCCTCACCCCCTGCCCCTCTCCCGCAAGCGGGAGAGGGGAGGAAGCCTAGCTTCGGTGGGTTAACGAGGAGGCCTAGCTTCGGTGCGTTTACGAGGAAGCCTAGCTTCGGTGCGTTTACGAGGAAGCCTAGCTTCGGTGCGTTTACGAGGAAGCCTGGCTTCGGATGGATCTGTGAGAACCTTGGCTCTCGCTCGCTCTTACCAGGTACGACGCAGCGGGTGGGCTTCGGTGTTGAAGACTACGCCGTCGAAGTCCAGGGTCTTGGCCGGGGCGAACAGCAGGTAGTAGTACTTGAACGTCTCGGCGAACAGGAAGCTCTCCATCGAGTCGTCCTTCTCCTTGCTGCGGACGTCCTTCAGCGCGGAGAAGCCGTGATCGGTGCGGGTGTAACGCACGAAGTCATCGAAGAACTCCTTGCCCATGCCGCGGTAGCGCACATCACCGGTGTAATGGTGCAGGTAATATGCGGACTCGACGATCTCCGGGCGCAGCGCGTAGCTCGGCGAGCGCACTTCCATCTTGGCGTAGTCCAGCGACTCCGGCTCGATGTCGTGCAGGCGCCACATCTTCAGGTTGGATTCCTGCAGGCGCTTGGCGCGATCCAGGTCACCGCCCAAGGCCAGCAGGCCCGGCATGAACGCGTCCAGCGCACCGTAGGTGGTGGAGGTACGGGCACCGGTGTCCATGTCGGCGTGGCCGTACCACAGCTCGCCTTCGCGCACTTCGTCGGCCAGGTACTGGTTGATCGGGCCGATGCTCTCGTCCCACATCTTCTTGCAGTCTTCGTCGCCGAACAGCTTCCAGCACTTGAGCAGGTACTCGTAGTACGAATCGATGCCGCCGGCAATCGACGCGTCCTTGTTGGTCCACTCGCCGGTTTCGACGTTGATGTTCAAACCGACCAGGCCGATCTTGGAACGCCGCTTGTGGGTTTCCACCAATGCGCGCTTGGCCTTGTCGTAATACGCCTGCTTGCCGGTGAGCTTGGCCAGGGTGCCGAACTCCAGCAGCAGCGTGCCGGTTTCGGCCGGGTTGCTGATCTTGCCGCTGGTCTTGCCGGTGTGCAGGTTGACGTGGGTGTACGGCAGACCGGTCGGGCTGTCGAAGACCGGCGACAGGCGCGTGCCCAGGTCATCGGCGAGCTTGAGCAGGCGCTCGTCGTTGGTCATCTGGTAGGCCGACAGCAGGCCACCGAGCAGGCGGATGGTGACCTCGAAGTTCTGCACATCCATGTCCTGGTCAAAGGACAGCTGGGTGACGATCAGCTCACGGGCTTCGTTGGCTTCCTTGTCCAGACCGAGCAGCAGCAGCGTGTCCAGTGCGTCCACCGGCGACATCAGCAACGGCTTGGGATACCAGTCGCGCGGCTGGGCGCTGATCGGCTTCAGATCGTCGTGGCCCTTGGCGTACTGCATGTAACCCTGCCAGGCATGGCGGGTGGCTTCGCGGACCTGCTCGGCCATGCGTGCGGCTTCGGCGTCATCGACGGCCGGAAGCGCGGCGTCAGCCGGTGCTGCGGCAGCGGCCGGTGCAGCCGGGGTGGTGGCGGGAGCGGCGGCCTGCTGGCTGCAGGCGGAAAGCGCCAGCATCAGCGCGGCGACCAGGGGGGCGGTACGCAGGGAACGGGTCATCAGTGAATCCTCTCGACGGAAGCGTTGTCTTGCGATGCAACGGGACGGGACTGCAGGGTGTCGCCCAGCGTCTGCAGGTGCAGGGCCGTGCGCAGGGTGGAAAGCGGTGCGGTGCTGCGCACGACCAGCGTGCGGGTCTGGCCCGGCAGCAGGTCGAAGGCATTGTCTTCGACGCTGGCATCGGCATTGTTGAAGCCGATCCAGATGCCGCGGACCAGTTTGTCGGCACGCAGCTGCAGCAGGTAGTGATCGCCTTCGGCGCGCAGCTCACTGTGCAGCTGTGCCGGCTGCAAGGCCTGCTGTTTGGCGGCGACGAAATAGATCAGACGCTGTGCCAGTACTGCATCACCGCGCAGCAGTTCGAAGACTGCGACGCTGCGGCTGGGATCTGCTCCGTGCAACAGCTCAGCGTCGCTGAGGCGTGCAACCTTGGTAGCCGACAGCGCGGACAGACTGACGGACTTGCGCTGCTGTTGCAGCTCGCGCCCATCGAAATCCAATACGCGTACACGCCACTGCCCCTGCACTGGCTCGCGGCCATCATTGAGCAGGCTGAAGCGTGTACTACCTTCATCGCGCAGCGCAGCCACCGCCACCTCGGCGAAGAAGCGCCGCGCGTGGAAGTTCAGTGCTTTCCAGTTGCCGTAGTAATCCACGCTGGACCAGGACGCACCCGGCCACACATCGTTGAGCTGCCAGTACAGCGAGCCCATCGTGTACGGGCGCGAGGCGCGGTGGTGCAGTGCTGCCAGCTCGATGCCCTCAGCCTGCATCATCTGGCTCAGGTAGACGAAATCAGGGAATGACCGCGGCGTCCCGAATTCCATTTCGATGTAATGCAGCAAGCGCTCATTGCCCTTGCCAGCCAGGAACTTCTGGTGGGCCTGGATCACCGGGCCATCCACCTGCTGCTCGTCGACCTTGGCGAAGGCATTGATGGTCGACAGCTGCGGCCAAGCCTGCAGCCCGTACTCGGACATGAAACGCGGGGTTTCCTTCAGATATGCGGTCGGCGGCAAGGCCGGGTTGCCCCAGACTTCCCAATAATGTTTGTCTCCACGGCGTGAGTCGTTGGCCTTGGTATCCAGATCATTGCTCGGCGAACTGGCCCAGTAGGGCACGCCCAACCCTTCCTCGGCGACCACAGTGCGCAAGTCCTTGCCGAACAGGTCCACATAGCCCTGCCAGACCTTCTCGGCGAACACCGGATCGGCTTCCTTCAAGGTCTTGCCGTGGCCCCAATCCTTCCACGCGGTTTCTTCTTCGTTGTTGCCACACCACAGCACGATGCTGGGGTGGTGGCGCAGGCGACGGATGTTGTCGCGCGCTTCGGCAACGACGTTGGCACGGAACGCAGGGTCATAACCCGGCTGCATGCCGCCACCGAACATGAAGTCCTGCCACACCAGCAAGCCGAGTTCGTCGGCGATGTCGAAGAAGGCACCGTCTTCGTAATAGCCACCGCCCCAGTTGCGCAGCATGTTCATATTGGCATCGCGTGCGGCCTGCAGGTCTCGGCGCAGGCGCTCGCGGGTCACCCGCGCCGGGAAGGCATCGAACGGAATGACATTCGCGCCTTTGGCGAACACCGGCACGCCATTGATGACGAAGGCGAATCCCTGCCCGCCGTCCTTGTCTTCATTACGCTGCAGCTGCACGGTACGCAGGCCGATGCGGATGCTGGATTCCAATGCCTCCTGCTTGCCGTCACCCAGCCGTGCCCGCACGGTGTAACGATCCTGCGCGCCGTAACCCACCGGCCACCAGCGCCGCGGCTTGTCGATCTGCAAGGGCAGCGACACGCTGTTCTCACCCGGCGTCAGCGCGACATCGCGCTTGATCTGCGCGACCGTCTTGCCGTCCGGATCACGCACATCGATGACGATCTGCTGGGTCGCGGCCTTGTCTGCCTGCTCCACCTGCAACAGCACGTTCAGTGCTGCCTTGTCCGCGTCCAACGCATCGGTGCGCACGGCCAGATCGGTGATGCGCTGTTGGTCCCAGCTGTCCAGATGCACCTGCCGCCACACGCCGGCAGTAACGTAGCGCGGCCCCCAGTCCCAGCCGAAGTGATAGGCCGGCTTGCGCACGAAGTTGCCGACCATCGCGTCCTTGGGCTCATCACCGTAGGGCGAAGGGTAGTTGCCGGCAATCTTGTGCGGCATCGCCTGCACCTGCGGCAGCAAAGTGCGGATAGGCGAGCGGAACACGATCTGCAGTTCATTGCCCTGCGCACGCAGGCGGCCGTCGACACGTGCACGCCAAGTGCGGTGTGCGTTGTCAGCCTTCAGCAACGGCTGGCCGTTGAGGCGGACTTCGGCAAAGGTGTCCAGGCCATCGAAGCGCAACTCGGCATGCGGACGCGCCAGGGTTTCGGCATCCACATCAAAGCGGGCGCGGTATTCCCAGTCAGCGAGACCGATCCACTGCAGGCCGGCTTCGGCGGCGCCTACGTAAGGATCGCCGATCAAGCCAGCAGCCATCAGATCGGTATGCACGCTGCCCGGCACGGTTGCTTGTTTCCACGCATCCATGCCCGGATGCGCCTGCAGCTGTGCGTCGCCCGGCAGCAGGCGGAAGTTCCATTGCGCCTGCAATGGTGCAGCCACTGCTGCACTGGAAGCCAACCACAGCGCACACAGCAACAGGCCGCGGCACGCGCGTTGAGCATGAATTTGTATCGATCCAAATTTCAGGTGCGCGTGCTGCATGCTGCTTCCTCCCTGCTGCTGGTTCCGCTTGTGTTTCTGCTGAATGACACGACCAGGAAACTGTCGCCGTCAGCAACTCACAAATCTCTTTGATGCTGGCTATCACTGCTGCGGCGAGAGCCCGGAGCGATCCCCGCCTTCGCGGGGATAACGACTGAAACAATGCGAATGCTGTTGGTCAGCCCTTGCGCACCACATTCAATACTTCGTGGCAGGCGCCCATGGTGTGGTAATCGGTCTTGCCGGCCGGGCTCTTCTCATCGTCGTACTTGCCATTGTCGGCATTGAGGATGCGGAACCAGGCGCCATAGCGATGATCGACGAAGTACTGCCACGAGTACGCCCACAAGCGGTCGTACCAGTCCCAGTAGCCGGCATCGCCGGTACGCTTGGCCAGCAGTGCGGCGGCAGCCAGCGACTCGGCCTGCACCCAGAAATACTTGTCGTCGTCGCAGACGAAGCTGTCGCCGCCAATAGCGGCGCCGTCCATATGCGGCTGACGGCGCGACTCCGGTGCGAACCCGTAATACAGGCCACCACGTGCTTCATCCCACGATCGCGTCATCGAAGTATCGAACAGGTGTCGCGCAGTCGGCACCAGCCAATCGGCATCGACATGACGATCGAGGATCATCAGCAACTTGGCCCATTCGGTCTGATGGCCGGGTTGGAAACCCCACGGCCGGAACAGATGCTTGGGGTTGTCCAGGTTGTAGTCCCAATCGATGTTCCAATCGATGTCGTAATGCTCCCAGACCAGACCACCGGCCTTCGCTGCTTGTCGACGGGTCATGTTGTCGGCCAGCTGCAGGGCGCGCTGCAGATAGCGCTGCTCGCCGCTGGCCTCGAACGCCGCCAGCATCGCTTCGCACATATGCATGTTGGCGTTCTGGCCGCGGTAGCCGGTGAAGTTCCAGTTGGCGTCGGCTTCGTCGCGGTACAGGCCGTGCTGCGGCTCCCAGAAGTGGCGTTCCAGCAGCTGCCAGGTCTCGTCCATCCATTCGCGACCCTGCTCGATGCCAGCCTTCAACGCGCAGCTGTAAGCCAGCAATACGAAGGCCACGCCGTAGCAATGGTTCATGTCGTCCTCGACCTTGCCATCACGCAGGGTCCAGGCGTAGCCGCCGGTGGCCGGGTTGCGGTGCACCTCGCGCAGGTAGCGCACGCCGTGCTTCACCGCATCCAGATACTCCGCATTGCCATACTCGCGGTAGGCCATCGCATAGTTGAAGACGAAGCGGGTGCTGCTGACCAGGTGGCGATGGCTGCGGTCGTAGATGCTGCCGTCGTCGCGGTAGTAGTGGAAGAAACCGCCATCCGCATCGATGCAATGCGGATGGTAGAAGGCCATCGTGTCGGCGATGTGCGCGCGCAGGAAGGCCGGGGAGCGGAAATCGGGCGTGGTGGTCATGCGGTGGCTTCCTGTTGCTGCAGCAGTTGCTGCACTTCGTCCAGACTCGGCATGGCGGCGAATGCGCCTTTACGGGTCACTGCCAGGGCACCCACGGCCGCGCCGAAGCGCAAGGTGCTGTTGATTGCTTCAGGCTGCTCGCAGAACGCAGCGAAACCGGCACCGGCGCCACCACGCTCGACCAAGCCAACCAGCACGCCGCCGACGAAGGCATCGCCAGCAGCAGTAGTATCCACGGCTTGCACACGGAAGCTCGGCACCTCGCCTTGGCCATCGCGCGTATACCAGCGCAGGATGCCCGCGCCGTCGGTGACGATCACCCAGCGCGCCTGTGCGGCCAGCAGACGGCGCAGCACCTGCGCATCGCCATCGGCACCGAGCGGCGCGGCCAGGTAATCGAGCTCTTCGCGCGAGAGCTTGATCAGGTCGGCGCGTTCCAAGGCCTGCCACAGGCGCGGCGTGGGATCGACATCGGCCGGCCACAGCGCCGGCCGCAGGTTCAGATCCAGACTGACCACGGCACCAGCGGCGCGTGCGCGCTCCATGCCTTCGAACGTGGCTGCAGCGATATCCGCTTCGGTCAGGCTGTTGGAACAGACATGGAAGCAGGCGGTGCCGTCAAAGCAGGCCGGCAGATAGTGCTCGGCACGGAACAGCAGGTCCGCTGCCGGCGGCCGGTAGAAGCTGAAGCTGCGCTCGCCATGCGCGTCCAACGCGACGAAGGCCAGCGCGGTCTTGGCTGCATCGGTACGCACGATGCAGTCGGTTTCAACACCGGCCTGCTGCAGGCTCTCCAGCAGGAAATCACCAAACATGTCGCGGCCCAGCATGCCGGCGAAATGGCTGCTGGCACCCAGCCGCGCTGCCGCCACCGCGACGTTGGCGGGGGCACCGCCGGCGTACTGCAGGAACGCGCGCGGGGTGTCCGCCGAGGCCGGCGGTTGCGCTAATAGATCGATCAAAATTTCGCCGAAACAAACAATCTTGCCCATCTGGCCTCAGTCCTTCTGGCTGACACCGGTGCTGGCGCGTGACCCCACCAGCCCGTAGAAAATGATGTAGCCGTAGCACAGCAACGGCAGTACGAATGAATGGTGCACGCCGATGCGGTCGGCCAGCATGCCCTGCAGAAACGGCACCACCGCGCCACCAACAATAGCCATGATCAGCAGGCTGGACGCCTTGTTGGTCAACGGCCCCAGGCGCTCGATGCCCAGCGCGAAGATGGTCGGGAACATGATCGAGTTGAACAGACCAATCGCCACGATCGAATACAGCGCCACGTGGCCTTCGCTGGCCATGGTCAGGGCCAACAGGCCCACATTGATCACTGCAAACAGGGCAAGCAGCTTGCGCGGCGAGAAGCGCACCAGCAGCAGCGAGCCGGCGAAGCGGCCGATCATCGCCATGGTCCAGTACAGCGACACATAGTGCGTGGCCTGCTGCTCGCTGAAGCCGCCGATGTTGGGCAGCGACAGGTAGTTGACCAGGAAGCTGCCGATCGAAACCTCGGCACCCACATAGAAGAAGATGCCCAGCACGCCGAACAGCAGGTGCTTGTGGCGCAGCGCGTCGCCATAGCTGTGGCGTGCGGTATCGGCCTGTTCGCTGTTTTCAGCCAGCGATGGCAAACGGAACAGGAACACGAACAGCGCCAGCAGGAACAAGGCCACAGCCAGACCAAGATACGGCCCCTGCACCGACTGCGCTTCCTGCGCGCGGTAGGCCAGCTGGTCGGCCAGCGGCAGCGCGGTCAGTTCATCGGCGCTCTTCACCGTGTTGCCCAGGATCAACATGCCGCCGAAGATCGGCGCGATCGCGGTACCCAGCGAATTCAATGCTTGTGCCAGCGTCAAACGGCTGGAACTGGTGCGCTCCGGGCCAAGCAGCGCCACATAGGGATTGGCCGCCACCTGCAGCACGGTGATGCCGGTTGCCAGCACGAACAAGGCGGCAAGGAAGGCGCCATAGACGCGCAACTCAGCCGCCGGCCAGAAGCCAAGCGCACCGATGCCGGCAATCACCAGACCGGCGACGATGCCCTGTTTGTAGCCCAACCGCGCCACCAGTCGACCTGCGGGCAGCGACATCAGGAAGTAGGCACCGAAGAAAGTGAACTGCACCAGCATTGCCTGGGTGTAGTTCAGTTCGAACACCGACTTCAGGTGCGGAATCAGGATGTCGTTGAGGCAGGTCAGGAAGCCCCACATGAAGAAGATGGTGGTCGCCACCGCCAAGGCCACGCGCGTATTGACCACGGGCGCCGACTGGCTTGATGAAGATGACGGCGATGTTGGTATGTGCATGTGGGCTGCCTGGATACGGTAATCGGAAGGTGGGGCTACGGAATCAACTTGGCCTTGCTGCACTGCTCTCGCGGATCCGCAGCTGCACCGGTGCGACGGTACGCATCGGTGCCGCATCGGGGTTGTCCAGGCGCTGCAGCAACAAGGCTGCTGCCTGCCGGCCACGTTCGCGCGGATCAGCGGTCAGCGTGGTCAACGGCGGCACCGCGACCGCAGCCTCGGAGATATCGTCGAACCCGGTAACGGCGAAGTCACCACCCGGGCGTATGCCACGCGAGGTCAGGCCCAGCATCAGGCCCAATGCAACCGTATCGTTGTAGCAGACCGCCGCACTGGGACGCTGTGCGCTTTCGAACAATTCGCCGGTACGTGCAGCGGCTTCCAGACGGTTGGGTGCGGACTCGATCAACCAATCCGCATGGAAGGGCAAGCCCGCCTCACTCAATGCCTGCTGGTAACCCAGGCGGCGTTGAGCGCAGGAACTGGATGCGCCATGCCCGCCAAAGAACGCGATGTCACGATGACCGCGTTCGATCAGGTGGCGAGTCGCCATGTACGCGCCGTGCTGGTTGTCCAGAGTGAGGAAATCCCAGTCCGCACCGGCCAGTTCACGGTTGAACAGCAGCACGTTGGCGTGCGCACCCAATACATGCCGCAGCTCTTCTGCATCACTACCTTCGGCTGGCGACAGAATGAAGCCCGTCGGCGTGTGTTCCATCAAGGTGCTCAATACCGCCTGCTGGCGCTGCGGTGATTCGCCGGTGCTGCCAAGCAGGGTCACGAAGCCCTTGCCACCCAATGCCTCGTCCACGCCCGAGGCGAATTCGGCGAAGAATGGGTTGGACAGATCGTTGATCACCAATGCGATCGATGACGAGGTGCGACGACGCAGGTTGGCGGCGGTACGGTTGTACACATAGCGCTGCTTGCGCAGCTCGGCCTCGACTTTGGCGCGGGTGTCCACGTTGACCAAGGGGCTGCCGCGCAGCACCAGCGATACGGTCGCCCGCGATACGCCCACCGCCTGCGCGATATCGGTGACGGTGACCGCGCGTTGGCCGGCCTTGCGTGCGCCCTTGGCGCCGGTAGAAGTGTCTTTCATCGTTTCCGCTGCGGTCCCGGGATGCGCCAAGCCTAAAGGATCACGGCCAGCGCCTGCGCTGCCCGTTCCCTTCTTTCCTGCCTTGGCGCTGCCCGTGCTCACGGCTGGGCGCTGCCCGGGGTGGCGCAGTACGACACCGGCAGGTCGGCCGTTGCGGTGCCCCAGCCCTGCTCCGGTGCCTGCGCACCGAGGGTGAAGCGCACATCGCCGCCCTGCTGCAGGCGCTGCCAATCCAGCCACACCGCAGGCTGCGGCTTGCCATCTACCTGCACGCTCTGGATGTACTGCAGGCTGCGCGGATCGGCGCCCGGCGCATGCAGGCGCAGGGTGCGGCCGTTGCCCAGGGTGATCTCGGCCTTGCTGTAGCGCGGTGCATGCAGCAGGAACTGGCCGCTGCCCGGCACTGCCGGATACAAGCCCAGTGCACTGAACAGGTACCAAGCCGACATCGTGCCCAGGTCGTCATTGCCGGTAACGCCGTTCGGCGCATTGGTGAACAGCTGCTGCGCGGCGCGGACCACGGTGGCGGTCTTCCACGGCTGGCCGATCAGCGTATACATCCACGGCGAATGCAGGTCGGGCTCGTTGTTTGGGTTGTAGCGGTACTGGTTGTAATAGCTGTACGGGCCAACCACCCACTCCTTGCGTGCGGCGGTGAGCGGTGCCTGCAGCAGCGCGTCGTAAGCGAAGAACGCATCCAGGCGCTTGCCGGTCTGCTCGCGGCCATGCATGGCCTGCAGCATGCCTGGCACGTCCTGCTGCATCAGCCACTGGTACTGCCAACCAGTGCCCTCATGGAAGCCATGTTCCGAACGCGGGCTGTAATGGCCATCGGCCGGCGTATACCACTTGCCGTTCTCGTCACGCGGGCGCGGGAAACCAGTGAAGCCGGTTTCGGCATCGCGCACATCCGCATCCCACACCTTGTGCCAATTGCCACCGCGAGTGCGCAGCGTCGCTGCATCGTCGGCGTGGCCCAGACCATCGGCCATCTGCGCCAGAGCGCAGTCGGCCAGTGCGTATTCCAGCGTTGCCGAACCACCGTGGTGCGGATCAACGTCCATGCCCTTGGACGGGAAGGCGCGGTCATAAGCGACGTAGCCGTTGGCCAGATAACTTGGATTGCCGGAACGACCGGCATGACGCGAATTGATCGGCGGCACGTCGAATGCATTGCGGCGCAGTGCGCCCCAGGCTTCCGCCTCGCGGCCCTTCAGCGCACCAAAGCGCCACAGGTCGACCATGAACGGCGTTACCGGGTCACCGGTCATCACATTGGTTTCGAAGTTGGCATAGCCCCAGCGCGGCAACCAGCCGCCCTGTTCGTTGATGGCGAGCAGGCTGCGGCCGATATCACGCGCGACTTCCGGGCGGGTCAGCGCCAGCCACTGGTTCTGCGTGCGGTAGGTATCCCACAGCGAGAAATACTCGTAATACGTCCAGCCATCGGCACGATGGATGACATCGTCATAGCCTCGATAGCGGCCATCGGCATCACTGCCGGTCATCGGCTGCAGCAGCGCGTGGTACAACGCGGTGTACAGCACGGTGCGGTCATCGGAATTTGCACCTTCGACCTTGACGCTGCCCAGCTGCTCACGCCACTGCGCCTGCGACAGCGCGCGCATGCGATCAAAGCTCAACAACTTGCCACCCTGCATGCCATCGCTGCGCAGATTGCTGCGCGCACCTTCGGCATCCACGTGCGAAATCGCGCTGGTGGCGGTAACGCTGCGGCCATCGGCCAGATCAAAGCTCAACCACGCACCATTCGGCTTGGCCTCGCCTTCCATGCTGTGGCGCGCGCCGGGCAGGCCGCCTTCTTCGCCCCAGGTGCCATGCGCCTTGAACGGGCGATCAAACTCGATGCGGAACCAGGTGGTGTACTGGTGGCCGCCGCAGAAACTCTTGGTGACCAGCTTGCCTTCCACCGCACGATCACCGACCACGTCGATGACGCTGCCGATCACCGAATGGCGCTCGTTGGCCTGGGCGACGTTGACCAGTACCTGGCCTTCGCTCACGCCCGCGCTGAAGGTATAGCGCTCGGCGGCGGCGCGGGTCAGCGCGGTGGTTTCCACGTCAATGCCGCGGTAATCAGTCAGCCGTACCTTGTAGTAGCCGGCCTGGCCGACTTCACCATTGTGGCTATAGGCCGAGGCGTAGTTCTTGTGGTCGAAGCGCTTGGGGTCCTTGGTATCGAAATCACCGCCCGGACCAATGCTGCCGGTCACCGGCAAAACCGAGACCTGCCCGCCCTGCTCCCAGCAACCGGCGCCGGAGATGAAGGAATGACCGAAGCCACGGATCTTTTCGTCGTCATAGCGCCAGCCGGAGTAGTGGCTGCCGATCGGGCTGACCTGGATCAGGCCGAACGGTGCCGACGCACCCGGGAAGGTATTGCCGTCATCCTTGCTGCCGATGAAGGTGTTGACCTCACGCTCCAGCGCGGCCGACGGCGCAGCCTGCAGCAACGGCGCGAAACTCAGCGCCAGCAGACAGGCTGCCGTTGCCAACGGGCGGCGGCGGGATTGGGCGGTGGATGGCGATCGGCTCATGCATTGGATCCTTGGGTCGGTCGGTACGGCAACGATGTCGGTACGGCAGAAGTTGGCCCGGACGAGCCGGGCCGCTGATGTCCAGCCCATCCGGGAACGGGATGGGGGAGAGATGCCAGGCATCAGCAAAACGGTTGGCCCCCGCACCTGCCCCGACAGCCGTCACGACGGCAGCCAGCGGGGCAAAAGCAGCAAACATTGGGCCTTGGAAAGTGCTACCCGGCAGTGTTTTCAGTGACTTGCAGCTGGTTGGACCCCGCCCTGCGCGACCCCACCTGCATCCCCGGAAGCACCTTGCCGAAAATTTAGATCGATCCAAGTAAAGCATGAGCATTTCGCTCAGCGCATTCTGCGGCGCAACATCGACTGGAAAATCCACTCCTGTAGTGCCGAGCCATGCTCGACAGCGGCCTTACCGGTAATGCCCCAAAAGCCAACCCCTCCCCAGCCCTCCCCTAGGCCTGCGGCCAAAGGGAGGGAGCCAAGCGTAGTGCCGAGCCATGCTCGGCAGGGGCTTTCCCGGTAATGCCCCAAAAGCCCCCTCTCCCCAGCCCTCCCCTAGGCCTGCGGCCAAAGGGAGGGAGCCAAGCGTAGTGCCCGAGCCATGCCCGGCAGAGGCTTTCCTGGCAAGGCCCCAGCCCAGCAAGGCGCGGCACAAACCCCCAAACCCCCCCCCCCCACCCCCCCCCCCCCGCCCAAATTGGCCACCACAAGCGGGCCCAC
>NZ_JBRREK010000068.1:0-16959 GCF_056760235.1 Stenotrophomonas sp. STEN018 | reverse complement strand
GCCATGCTCGGCAGAGGCTTTACCGGTAAGGCCCTTGCCGAGCATGGCTCGGCACTACAATTGAAAAACCCCGGGGTTTTCCCGGGGTTTTTTATTGACCCTTGCTTCGCGGCTTACGCCGCTCCTACGCGGTCTTGTCCTTGATCGTGGTGCTGGGGCCGTTGCCCTTGACGCTGGTGATGCCCGCTTCGCGCGCGGCCTGCGATGAATACATCTGGCTGCTGCCGATCACCTGGTGGTTGGCCGCTTTCAGATTGAAATGGTAGCGACCGTCACTGGCGGTCTTACGCTCATAATGCGCTTCATCCGGGCTGTTCTTCTGCACCGAAGCGATGCCGTTCTCCGCCCCGGAACGCGCGGTGTAACGCTCGCTGGTCAGGATGACCTCGGCGTTGCCTGCCTTGAGCACGAAGTAGAACTGGCCGTCGCTGCTCTTATCCAACTCATACCAACCTGCCATTGCAATACCCCACTTGAGGATGGTGCCGGCACGCTGCCGCTCTGCTACCGCCGCCGCATGCGTGGCTGTTGCCCGGATGACCGGACGTTGGAAGCCGCTAGCTGCCGCGGCTACAGGTGCGACTCTACCTCAATCTTCTGTCCGTTCCAGCCAGCCCAGCTTGCGCTCACGCGGCAGCTGCTTGATCTGCCACTCGGCGCGGGACGCGGCCGAGCGGTCGGCATAGGCGCGGCTGGCCAGCACCCGTAGCGGCGGGTGCGCGCGGGTATAGCGCGCCCCCTTGCCGGCAACATGGGCCAGGAAACGGGCCTGCACATCGGTACTGATACCCGCGTAGTAGCTGCCATCACGGCACTCCAGCAGATACAGATACCACAGACCCTTCACCTGCCCTGCTCCGTCCTGATTTACAGGCTGGCTGCGTCAGCAATCTTGCACAGGCCTTCGCCCACCGCCTTGTTGGAGGTCATCTGACCGCCCTTGATGCTGAAACGCACTTCGACGCGGACGCTGCCATCAGGCTGGCGACGCACGGTGGTGCGCAGCGGGACAGTCGAACCGCCGCCACCGCGGACCGGATTCTCGGCCGCGATATAGCCGGTGGTCTCGTTCGGGTAAATCCCGACCATGCCCTCAGCTTCGATCGCAGCAACGGTCTTGGCAAACGCAACCGGGTAGCTGATACCTTCATGGTCGGTTGAGGCCAGGAACTGCTTGCCGCTGGTGAAGCCACCGGCCACCGACAGGTTCTGCAGGCAGCCACTGCCCGAGTCCACAACTTCCTTCTTGGCCAGCGCCAGCGACGGGACCAGCATCAATGCCAATGCCACGGTGCACATACGGGTACGCATCAGTTCCTTCTCCATGGAGCGTTGATTCATAGGCTTCCTGCAGGAAACGGTGCTCCCCTGTCTCCACAGCAGGCGGGAGGCCTACCACCTCCCGCCGCGTAAACTACTTGGACTGCCTGCTGTGCGCCAGTGAAACTGTCACGGAATCCTCAGGCGGCCGCTTCCAACTGGGCGCGACGACGGGCCCGCACCGCATCGGCCAGACGCTCCAGCACCTGCACCGTGCTGTCCCAATCGATGCAGCCATCGGTGATGCTCTGGCCGTAGACCAGCGGCTGGCCTTCGACCAGGTCCTGGCGACCGGCGACCAGATGGCTTTCGATCATTACCCCGACAATGCGCTGCTCGCCGGCTTCCAGCTGGGTAGCAATGTCATCGATGACCTTCGGCTGGTTTTCCGGCTTTTTGCTGCTGTTTGCGTGGCTGGCGTCGATCATCAGCCGCGCCGGCAGCTGCGACTTGGCCAGCACTTCGCTGGCGGCCTGCACGCTGGCAGCATCGTAGTTCGGGGCCTTGCCGCCGCGCAGGATCACGTGGCAATCCGGGTTGCCGCGGGTAGCGACGATGGCGGTGCCACCTTCCTTGGTCACCGACAGGAAGTGGTGCGGGTGCGAGGCTGCGCCGACCGCATCGGTGGCGATCTTCACATCACCGGTGGTGCCGTTCTTGAAACCCACCGGGCACGACAAGCCCGAGGCCAGCTCGCGGTGCACCTGGCTTTCGGTGGTGCGTGCGCCAATCGCGCCCCAGGCCACCAGGTCGGCGATGTACTGCGGCGAGATCACGTCCAGGAACTCCACGCCGGCCGGCAGGCCGAGGCGGTTGATGTCGCGCAACAGGCCGCGCGCCACGCGCAGGCCCTTGTTGATGTTGAAGCTGCCGTCCAGGTCCGGGTCGTTGATCAGGCCCTTCCAGCCCACCGTGGTGCGCGGCTTTTCAAAGTACACGCGCATCACGATCTCCAACTCACCGCTCAACGCATCGCGTAGCGGGCGCAGACGCTGCGCATACTCCATCGCCGCGACCGGGTCGTGGATCGAACAGGGGCCAACCACAACGGCCAGGCGGTCGTCCTCACCATGCAGGATGCGGTGCAGCGAGGCGCGTGCGTCGGCCACGGTCTGCGAGGCTTCTTCATCACAGGGGAGTAGCGCCAGCAGCTGCGCCGGCGAGGTCAGGGGTTCAAGTTTGCGGATGCGCAGATCGTCGGTATGGGGGGGCATGGGGGTCTCCAGTTCAAAGCTAGTGAATGGTTTGGCCCCAGCGTGGCGGCAAGAAAAAAGCCGCCAGGTTCGCTGGCGGCTTTTCGGGAATGCATCTGAAAGTTTCTTCAGGGTAAGCGCAGTCCTTCCTCCGCCAGCGGCTTGGGAAAGTAATACCAAAAATAAAAGCTGGCGCGGGCTGCGTTCATGGGGAGCATTGATAACACGGTTTTTTGTGCGATGCGACAGTTTCAGCGGCAACAGACCACTACCGTCGTCACGTTCAGCTTCGCGAAACGAGCAACAACGCCTCGCCATTCCAGCTCGCATCGGGCTGTTGCACGAGTGTCAGCTCATCCACGGAAACGCCCATGCTCTGCAACGTCTGCAACCACACCATCACATCGGCTGGCGCGCCACTCAAGACGAGCTTGATGCGCTGATCCGCCTGCTGGACCCCGCTGATTGCCAACCCATGTTTGTCCGCCGTCGCGCTCAGCAAGGCGGGCAGCTGCTCTGCGTTTGGCGCAGCAGTACGCTGCACCGCTGCAATCAAACGTGGCGCATTGGCACGCAGATACGCCTGCAGCTGTTGCTGCGTGGCCACATGGCGGCGGGCCTGCTGCAGTGCCTCGCGGGTCGGCAACCATGCAGCAAACCAGAATGCCAGCGCAACCGCGAACACCAGCAGCAGCTGCAATGCGGTGCGCTCGCGCGGTGCCAACAGGCGCCAGCGCGCGGCGATCCGATCACGTATGGACTGCATCCCGGGCGTGTTTGAAGCAGGCGCACTCATTGCACTTCTCCAACACTCAATTGCAGGCCACCTTGATCGGACCCGCTCGGATCGGGCCCCGTCGCCTTCACCCGCAGCGGCATGGACTGCAGACCCTGCTGCAGCCCATGCAACGCCGACTGTTCGCCCTGCAGTTGCAGCAGCAGCTCGCCCTGCCCGGCCTGGTAGTGCATCCGTCGCAGCTGCAGGTCCGCTGTGGCCGGCATGGCCTCGGCAACCGCCGCCAGCAAACTCTGCAGCTGGGTGGCGGAACTGCCTTGGCGTAGATGCTGGTCGAACTGCGCTTTCAGGTCGATGATGCGCTGCTCCTGCGGGAACAAACCTTTGTAGATGGCTTCGTTGGCCTGCCGATAGCCGGCGGCCTGCTGGTTCAGCAACCATGCCTGTGCACCATCGAATACCAGCTGCGCCAGCAGCGCAGCCGCCAGCGCCCATGCCACTGGCTTCCAGTGATGCAGGCGCAAGCTTGAAGCGGGAGCAAATGTTCCCTGCGCCAGATTCAATGCATGCGGACACTGCCCCACCATCCACGCCCGCGGTGCGCCGTCGAGCATCTGCAGTTCGACCTTTGCCCCAGCCGGTAGCACAGGTTTGTCATCACGCGCGTGGAAAACCTTGCAGGTTCCCGGCAGCCGCTCCAGCACTGCAGGCAGCTGCGTTGGCATCAGCGCGAGCCGCAGCCCGTTGGCATCGGCCAACAGGCAACGGGAGCTGTCCCAGCACAGGCTTGCAAGCTCGTTCGGCAACAGGTCCGCATCCACATGGATTGCGTTTACCCGCACACCGTATTCGCGCAGGTAGCGCAACCAAGCCTCCAGCAGAGCACGCTTGATGGCCACCACCCGATGTTGGCCATCGTGCAGGCGTTCGCCCAGGACCAGATGCATGCCCTCCACCTCTTCGGCCAGCAGCGGCTCCAGCGCATAGGGCAGGGCCTTCAGCTGCCAGTGTCTACTGCCCGCAGGCAGACTGACTGCACAACTGGCGACATGCTCAACCGGCACGATCAAGGCGATCGTGCGGCCCTTGAGTGTTGCCAACGCCTCACCCAAGGGCAGCTGCGCGGCCTGCTGGCCATCGCTCCAGCTGACCAACAGATCATCCTGCAGGTTCGCGCTGCACCATGCAGGCAGGAACAGGCATGGCAGTGGCGGTTGTGACTTCATCGATCTTTCTCGGGAAATGCAGGGGGAGCCAACCGCCGGGCGACTACCTGCACGCTGCCCGCGTCGCGGTGCAAGGTACTCAGAAGTCGCAGGCGGCGGTCGCCGATGCCGACTTCAGTGCTGGCGAGGAACCAGTTGCTACGCACCGCCAAGCCGCTGCGTGCTACCAGCCGTCGCTGCAGCAGCGGCTGTGCCAGCAAGGCATCGACGCTGGCAAAACCATTGCCAGCGCGAGCGGCAGCCAAGCGTTGGCCATCGGCAAGGCCGAGACCATCGGCGAGACTCGCCAACAGCATCGGATCGGCGGTATTGAGATTGAGTGCAGCCGTTGCCGGCAGTGCACTGACATGCGGCAGCAGGCGCTGGTAAGCCGCATCGTCGACGCCGGCCAGCAAGCGCAGCTCGCTGACATCCTGCAGGGCGCGGCGCGCGGGCCTATACGCCGGCTGGCGGCGCTGGTATTCACGCTCGCTGGAAAGACGGATCGCGTCCGGCGCCAACGACGGGGCCAGCCATGCCACCAACTGCCAGGCCAGCTGCGGATCCAGCCGCAGCAAGCCCAGCAGGCGCTGCAGGCGTGCAAATGCAGCGGCATCCAGTGCGCCGTTCTGCACAACGCTGTTGAGATTGAAGCGACCGGACAGATCCTCGATCGACATGCTCAGCTGACCACCGTCCACTGGATACACCGGCAAGCCCTGCGCCCAGGGCTCGCCGCGATGATCAACGCCAGCACTCTGGCGCAGATCCGCTGTCAGCATGGCACTGGCCAGCTGTTCACCACCGCGCACGTACTGCCAGGCCTGACGCGCATGCAGCTGATTCGCACTGGCGCGTATCGACAACTGCTGGCGGGTTACCAAGGCGGCACAAACGGTGGCAGCCAGCGCCACCACCAGCAGTACCGTGATCAACGCGACGCCTTGCTGTGTGCGCTTCATGGTGACTGACTCCCGACGCTACCTGCGGGCAACAGCAGCACCCGCCGCAACGCGCCGAAACGAGCGTGTTCAATGCGCACTTCCAGCGCGCGCGGCAGTGGCTGCGCCTCCGTGCCCTGCCATTGCACCCGCCATATGCCCTGCCGATCCAGATAGCGCCAGTGCACGGCAGCAATGCCCTGCAGGACGCGTTGCCGCTGCGCTGATGTGTCGTCGCCACGATCGAGCACCGGCCAGTATTCACGCAGCAGATCCGAACCTTCATGGCGCCAGTGCACCCGCTGCAACTGTGCGCGTGGTGCACCCTGCGGATTGCTCCAGCCAGCACGCGTCCAGTGCAGGCCCTGTCCGTCGGTGTCGCTCCAGAATGCAGGCTCGTCGCTACCGTCGCTGGCCAGTACCGGCCGCGCCACGGCCTGCTCGACATCACGCTCCAGGCTGGTCATCGCCCGCAGCAGTTGCCGTAGTTGCTGCTCCTGCTCGCGGGTCTGCGTGTCCACCCGTATCGCGGACACCAGCAGACGATGACTGGCGATGCCGATCAGAGCGAAGATCGCCACCGCAACCAGCACTTCCAGCAGGGTAAAACCGGCGTTTGCGCGCTGCTTCACTGCCCCACCCCGACGAAACCGCTCAGGCTGACGCCACCATCCTCGTTGTCCGCATCCGTCACCCGCAGCTGCACCAGCCGCAGCTGTGGCTCGGCGGTGGCCTGTATCTCGCACCGCACCCGCCAGCGCCGACCGCCCTGTTCGACGATGACATCACTGCTGCCCGGTGTCGCCGCGCCCTGCAACTGCAGCTCGGCCAGGGTGGTATCGGCCAGCCAGCCGGCCAATGCACGGTTCTCCAACAGGCGTGCGTTGTGCACATGGCGCTGCAAGGTGACGTGCACCATCGCGGCGACCACAGCCAGCACCGCCAGCGCCACCATCACCTCCAGCAGGGTGAATCCACGTGCCCGCTTCATGGCTGCGACACCAGTTGCACCTGCGGCTCATTGAAGCCGTCGGCGATGATCCGATAGGCAAGACCGTGCTTGTCAGTGGCAGTCATGGTTGCGCTGAAGGGTGTCGACTGCGCCGAGGACGACAGCACGATCTGCGGCGGCTGTGCATCGGCACCGGCGTCCGCCAATGCAACCGGAGTGCCTTCCACGCTCAGCGTCAACCGCATGGCCTGCGGCAGCTGTCGCGATGACCAGTCCGACTGCACACGCCAGCGCCCATCGAAGGCGTCATAGGCGCGCACCTCGTAGCCCTGTGCATTGATCCGCACGCCGTACTCGCGATTGTCCTGCACCGCCTCATCGGCTAGCAGGCGCAGCACCGCAGCAAAGCGCTCGGCTTCCTCGCGCAGCACATAGCCATCGCCACGCGCCGCCCCGGACAAGCTCACCGCACCGGCCAGCACGCCAATGATCACCATCACCACCAGTACTTCCACCAGGGTGTAGCCGCGCGCATTCCGCACGCTCAGATGTCCCTGCTGTCCAGGTCGGCGTCCAGTGCATCGCCGCCTTCGCGACCATCGGCACCGTAGCTCCACAGGTCATAGGCGCCCTTGCTGCCAGGTGCCAAATACAGATACGGCTTGCCCCAGGGATCAACCGGCAGGCGCCCGAGGTAACCCTCCGGATTCCAGTTGTCGGCGCCGCTGGGCGGACGCTGCACCAATGCATCCAGGCCCTGCTGGGTATCCGGATAGCGGCGGTTGTCCAACCGATACATTTCCAGTGCCGAGGCGATGGCCTTGAGATCGCCACGGGCGACAGTGACCTTGGCCTGCTCAGGCCGCCCCATCACCTTGGGCACCACCAGCGCGGCAAGGATGCCGATGATCACCACGACCACCATGATTTCTATCAAGGTGAAGCCGGCCTGCTGTCTTGCCGATACATTCATTGCTGTTTCAACCCACCAGTTGGTTCAAGGACATGATCGGCAGCAGGATGGCCAGCACGATCAACAACACCACCGCGCCCATCAGCACCAGCATGAAGGGCTCGAACAAGCCGATCAGCAGGGCGATGCGCGCGGCCAGATCGGTTTCCTGATTGCGTGCGGCGCGCGCCAGCATCGCCTCCAGCGCACCGGATTTCTCACCTGCGGCAACCATGTGCAGCAGCATCGGCGGCAATGGCGTGTGCTGTTCCAGCGCGCGGGTCAGGCTGCCGCCCTCGCGCACAACGACTTCAGCCTGCAGCAGACCGGCCTTGATGGACTGATTGCCAACCACCTGTGCGGCGATACGCAGCGCATCCACCAACGGCACGCCGCTGCGCGCCAGGATTGCCAGCGTGGAGGCAAAGCGCGCGGTGTCCAGGTCGCGCAGCAGCAGGCCAAACAGCGGCACCTGCAGCAGCGCCGCGTCGCAGCGCAAACGCCTGGCGGGCTGCTGCAGCGCACGCCAGGCCAGCACACCTGCAAGCATCAGCACGGGCAGCAACCACGGCCCCCACTGGCTGAGCGCGTTGCTGCTGGCCACCAGCGCGCGGGTCAGCCAAGGCAGGGGCTGGCCGGAATCGACGAAGACATCGATCACGTCCGGCACCACGTAGCCCAGCAGAAAGCCGACGATCAAGCCCGCCACCACCAGCAGGATCAGCGGATACAACAAGGCCAGCTGGATCCGCTGCCGCGATTGCTGGCGCTGCTCGGTGTAGTCAGCCAGTTGCTCCAGCACCACGCCGAGATGACCGCGCTCGCCTGCCGCGACCATGCTGCGGTAGATCGCGGGAAACGCCCGCGGATACGCTGCCAGCGCTGCAGCCAGGCCGTGCCCTTCCAGAATCCTGCCGCGCACCGCCAACAGGGTCGCTCGTACGCGTGGCTTGCTGGTCTGTGCAGCCACCGCGCGCAGAGCTTCCTCCACCGGCAGCGCGGCCTGCACCAAGGTGGCCAACTGTCGGGTCAGCAAGGCCAGATCGGCGCTGCCGATGCGTCCGCCACCACTACTACTGGCCGCGCCTCCGCGGGACGCGACCGGCTCCACCTGCACCGGTGCCAGACTGCGCTCGCGCAGCTGCTGGCGTGCCTGGCGTGCACTGTCGGCCTCGACCACACCTTTGTGGCGACGGCCATCGGTGGACAAGGCCAGATACTCGAACGCCGCCATCAATCACTACTCCGTACGACCCGGGCACTCACAGGTCACGCCCAACCCGCAACACTTCTTCCAGCGTGGTCACGCCGTCGAGCACCTTGGCGCGGCCATCGTCCAACATCGACGGTCCCTGTCGCCGCGCCTGCTGCAGCAGCTCAGCCTCGCCGGCACCGGCGTGCACCAGCGCGCGCAGCTCGGGACCAAACTCAACCAGCTCGTAGATGCCGGTGCGGCCGCGGTAGCCCTGGCCTTTGCAGTGATCGCAACCAACCGCACGGAACAGCAGCGGTCGTTGCCATGCTTCCATGTCCAACTGCGCGCACTCCGCCGTGGAGGCCGACGTTGCCGCCCGACACTGCGGGCACAGCCTGCGCACCAGCCGTTGTGCCAGCACACCGAGCAGCGAGGAGGACAGCAGGAAGGATTCGATCCCCATGTCGAGCAGACGGGTGACCGCACCGACCGCGCTGTTGGTATGCAGGGTGGACAGCAGCAGGTGCCCGGTAAGCGAGGCCTGCACGGCGATACGCGCGGTTTCGCTGTCGCGGATCTCGCCGACCATCAGTACGTCCGGGTCCTGACGCAGGATCGCGCGCAGGCCGCGCGCAAAGGTCATGTCGATGCGGCCGTTGACCTGGGTCTGGCCGACGCCATCGAGGTGGTACTCGATCGGGTCTTCGACGGTGAGGATGTTGCGCTGGCGGTTGTTGATGGCGCGCAGGCCGGCATACAGCGTGGTGCTCTTGCCGGCGCCGGTGGGGCCGGTGACCAGCACGATGCCGTGCGGGCGGCACAGCATGGCCTGCATCACCCCGACATCGCGCACCCGCATGCCCAGGTGCTGCAGCGACAACTGCCCGGATTGCTTGTCCAGCAAACGCAACACCACCCGCTCGCCATTGGCTGCAGGCAGGGTGGACACACGGATGTCCACTTCGCGCCCACCAACCCGCACCGAGATACGACCGTCCTGTGGCAGCCGCTTCTCGGCGATATCCAGCCGCGCCATCACCTTGATGCGCGACACCAGCAGCGCTGCCAGCTCACGCCGCGGCTCGACCACGTCACGCAGGATGCCATCCACGCGGAAGCGCACCACCAAGCGGCGCTCGAACGATTCGATATGGATATCGGAGGCTTGCTCGGCCAACGCCTCACCGAGCAAGGCATTGATCAGGCGGATGATCGGTGCATCGTCCTGCTGATCCAACAGATCTTCCACCTGCGGCATGCCTTCCACCAGGCTGGCCAGATCCAGGCTGTCGCCGAGCTCGTCGGCCATGCTCATCGCGCTGCCGGAATCCTGCTGATAGACCTGTTGCAGCAGCTGCTCGAACGCGTCATCAGCCACCGTCTGCGGCGCCAATGGTCGCCCGGCGATGCGTTGTGCTTCAGCCAGCGCAGACATCGTGGCATCGCCACGGCATGCAAGCCGTGCATCCACATCGTCGATCAACAACACGCCATGGCGCCGCGCGAACGCAAACGGCAGGCGCAGCGCAGACATACCGGCAGCAGATGCCAGCGGCGCCAAGAGCTCCATTTCAAACATCAGTACTGCAAGGTGACATCACTGCGTGGAGCGATGTCACACTTTCCCCTGTAAAAACGTGCCCGGAAAATGCCACGTTCTGAGCAAAAAGGTATGACTTTGAGCTCGCTTTCCGGATGACGATCACACTTCCGTACGTATCCGCATCGCACTCTCTTACGGACGCGGCTAGAGTACCGGCTTCGCAAAATCTGACACTGCGAAAACAGGGGAAAACCAGAGACCTTTGGCGCGACGCTGCCTGAAAAGTGCAGCGAGCTTGCCCCTGTGCGCGCGGATTTTGCCAAGGGAGATGCCGTAACACCGATGTTCCAGTCTGATATTTCCAAATTGCTACCAAGGATCGTCACGATCCTCATCACACTTTCCGGGATCGTCGCCTTGTCATGGCAGGCGCGCCAGCTCTATCTGCAGATGAGCCAGCTACCGGCCACCAATAGCGACGCGCAGCCGCAACTGCCGGGCATGTCCCCACAACTGTTGCAGCGCCTGTTCGGCAGCGCCAGCGCGGTCACGGCGATCGACCTGCAGGGCGTGCAACTGCAGGGCTGTATCGTCGCGGCTGATCCACGCCAATCGCAGGCGCTGATCCAGATTGACGGCCAGGGCGCGGTGAACGTATTTGCCGGCGAGGAATTCCTGCCTGGCGTCAGGCTGCAACAGGTTGCGCATGACCATGTGCTGTTCAGTCGCAATGGCCGCAGCGGCCGCCTGGACTTTCCGACCGCACACGTCGCATCGACCGCGCTGCCCGCGGGCGGTGCCGAATGATCCTGCACCGCCTGCGGGCAGCGCGGCATCGCCTGGGACTGCTGTCAGCGCTGTTGCTTGCGCCACTGGCCTTGAGCGCTGCGCCGACAAATGCTGCTCCCCAGCAATGGAGCATCAACATGAAGGACACGGATATCCGCGACTTCATCGGTGCCGTGGCCAACATCACCGGCGATACCTTGATCGTAGATCCACGGGTGGTAGGCGAAGTCAGCGTCACCACCCAGGAGCCGATGACGCTGCCGGAAGTGCGTCGTCTGTTCCTGTCGGTGATGACGATCCACGGGTTTGCGGTAATCGAAGCGGACCGCCAGACCCGGGTGGTACCCAATGACGAAGCGCATGTCTTCGCCGATGGCCGTGGCCGCGGCCCGGACGCGATCGAAACCCGTGTACTCACGGTGCAGTACGGCATCGCCACCGAACTGCTGCCGATGCTGCGGCCGTTGGTGCCGGCCAACGCACACCTGGCAGCGGTGCCGACCTCCAACTCACTGATCATCAGCGACCGGCGCGGCAATATCGCCCGCATCGAGGCGCTATTGCGGCAACTGGATGCGCCCAAGCTGCACGGCCATGCCGACTACGAGTTGCAGTTCGCCAGCGCGGAAAACCTGCAGAAGCTGTTGCAGGCCAGCCTCGGCGCCAGCAGTGCTGCTTCCTCCACCAAGGTGCTGGCCGACACCCGCACCAACCGTTTGCTGATCTTCGGCCCCGAACAGGCACGGCAGCGCTTGCTCGAACTGGCCCGTTCGCTGGACGTGGACGCCCCCCGCTCCACCACCACCCAGGTGATCCGCCTACAGCACGGTGACGCCAAGCAGATGGCACAGACACTTGGCGCAATCGGGGATTCGATCAAGCAGGAGGGCGCCGACAAGCAAGCACAGACAGGCACCTTGATCCGTGCCGATGAGAGCCTCAATGCTGTTGTCATCCACGCCAAACCAGAGCTGCTGCAGGTGCTGACCGACATCGTCCGGCAGCTGGACATCCCGCGCTCACAGGTGCTGGTGGAGGCCGCCATCGTCGAGATCTCCGGTGACATCGAAGACGCACTCGGCGTGCAATGGGCACTGGATGGCGGCTCACGCAGCAACGGTGTTGGCGGGGTCAACTTCAATAATACCGGCCTGTCGATCGGCACCTTGCTCAGCTCGCTGGCCGCCGGCAGCACGCCGACAGCCCTGCCGTCCGGCGCCATTCTCGGCATCGGCAACAGCAACTTCGGCGCGCTGGTGACGGCGCTGTCGAGCAACTCCAAGAACAACCTGCTGTCCACGCCGACCCTGCTTACGTTGGACCACGAACCGGCAGAGATCCTGGTCGGCCAGAACGTGCCGTTCCAGACCGGCTCGTACACCACCACCGGTGATGGCACCAGCAATCCATTCACCACCATCCAGCGCCAGGACATCGGCGTAACCTTGAAGGTGACGCCGCATATCAACCAGGGCGGCACGCTACGGCTGGAGATCGAGCAGGAGATCTCTTCGTTGGCAGCCACGCCCAGCGGCATCACCCTGTCCGACGTGATCACCAACAAGCGCTCGATCAAGAGCACCATCCTGGCCAGCGATGGGCAGGTGATCGTGCTTGGCGGTTTGATCCAGGATGACGTTAGCCATACCCGCTCCAGCGTGCCGCTGCTCGGCAGCATCCCCGGCCTCGGCAGGTTGTTCAGCTCCACCAGCGATACCCGGGTCAAACGCAACCTGATGGTTTTCCTGCGCCCCACCGTGATTCTCGGGCAGAGCGCGGCCAGCGACCTGAGCGAACGTAAATACCTGGATCTGCGCCAAGCGCCCGGCGCGCATGGCAAGTACGCCACTCCTTTGCCTCCCTCGCCCGGACAGTTGTTCGACCGTGGCCAGGGAGCACCTGAACGCAATGGCGCACGGGCACCCGAGCGCTGACAGGTTCATCCATGAGCAGCCCGGCGACCGGTTTGGGGCCGGAGCGCGCTGCTCGGTTTCTTTGCTGTATTTCAAAACTTGGGGAAAACTACTTGAACAACGCAATCAACCTGCGAGCGCTGGCGTTGGCACTGAGCATGGTGCTGCTCGCATCCTGTGACAAAAGCGAAGCACCGGAAGACAAGGACAACGGCAGCAGCGGCGGCGACACCTCGGTTCCGGTTGTGCCCGAGCAGCCCCCGGCCGGCGGCAACGGTGACACCGGCTTCGGCAACGATATCGATGTTGGCGGCTCCGGCGGCGGTGCGGAGAACGGTGGCGGAAACAACGGCGGCAACAGTGATGTCGGCAACGGTGGCGCGACCGTGCCACCGACGCCGCCCACTCCCGATCCCACACCCACGCCAGCTGACCCCTACCCGGAGCCCCATTCGGCCCGCTACGACGAAGTGGAGCTGAAGGGCTTTTACGACATCGACCCCAGCGGTGCGGTGCGCGCAGTACGCAATGACCTGGTCGGATCCTTGTCGGCGATGATCCAGTTCGGGCAGAGCCACACCGTCGACCCCAGCGGCAATGAAGCCAGGAACATGCCACGCCTCACCACCGAGCGCGAAGCGCTGCTGCTGGTCACCCCGGACCCTACCCTGCAGGACATCGAGGCACTCAACGTGACGGTCTCGGTGGATGGCACGGTAATGGGTACGGCAGAACTGCTGCATCCCAATTCCATGTACCGCTCGGACTACAACAACAACGACGGCCGGGCGGACTACAACTATTCCCGCCGCGCATGGAGCACGCGCCTGCCATGGGACTGGGTCAAGCCCGGCATGAGCCTGAGCATCACCGACGACAAGGCGCGCAGCGGCAACCTGGCCGCCGACAAGATTGATTTCGGCGCACCGGCCGAGCTGGTGGTGCACAGCATCCGCCTGGGCATGCTCACCGAGCCACCGGCGGAAAGCGATGCGTTCTGGCTGCTGAAGAGCCCCGAGCAGGGCGCTGCCGATTACTTCCAGACCATCCCTGCCGCACGCATGACCGTTGCCTATTACGAGCCGATGAAGCTGGACAAGGTGATGATCACCAGCGGCACCATCTACGACACCGCCAGTGCCAGCGAAGGCGGCGTCTATTCCGGTGACATGCGCGAGAACACCGGCAAATCCACGGTCAGTGTCGGCATCAACCTGGCCAACGTCGGTGCGACCGCATCGGGCATGGCCGGGCAGTCACAGCCACAGTGGTTCCAGAACGTGGTGGCGCACCATGCCGTCGGCATGTACAGCAACGGCAAACAGAGCCACGGCCTGAGCGGCGGCAACGGCATGCTCACGTTGTACTCGACCAGCGGCAATGAGTTCAGCCACGAAATCGGCCACCACTACGGGCTGGGCCACTATCCCGGCCAGTCCGGCGACAACTATTTCCTGTCCGGCCACCATCACGACAGTGGCTGGGGTTACATCGCCTACCGCAAGCGCATGCGCGCCAACTTGCATTGGCGCCAATCCAAGACCGGCGCACTCGGCGGCATGCCGGTCTATGACGACACCTACAGTTTTGCCACCGATGCCATGTCCGGCGGCGACTTCTCCAGCGGCTTGTCGCGCTATACGCATTACACCGGCTACAGCACCAAAATCGCGATCCAGCCGCGCTTGAACAAACCGGTGCCCTCGCAGAGCTCAGCCACCGGCTACCTGGGCTGGAATGCCGACAGCCGCAGGATGGAACCGGTGACCGGCAAGGTGCCGACCAGCAAGGAGCTGTTCTTCAACTCACCGGACGGCAACTACCTCAAACCACGCCTGGTGGGCGCAGCGGTGTTCACCGTGCTCGGCGGCTACGATCCTGGCACCGGCAAGGCTCTGCTCTACCCGGCATTCCGTGGCAACTGGGGCAATGTGTTCGAGCTGCCAACACCGATCGACAACGCCAGCACACGCCAATGCTGGTTGCAGGTGAGCTTCAGTGGCGGCGGCAGCAAGCGCATCGCCGTGGCCGGCACGATCCTGCAGAACAACTCGGTCAACAAGCTGCATATCAACCTGGCCCAGGCGGACAACCCGCAACAGGCCAGCCTGCAATGCAAGGAACCCGGGGCCGCAGCCAACACCTTGGCAACAATGCGTTTCCCGCAGAACCTTGCACCCATGAAGGCGCCAGTCGTGGTCGGCAAGGAGGCTGGCTACAGCGCCTTGCGTGCGCTGGAAATGCCGGAGCTCGATCAGTTGCTGATCGCGGCAGGTGGCAAGCCGCTGGTCAACCTGGGAGCGCGCGGCAACCTGCTGTATGCCAGCTGGGGCAACAACCCCAGCGGCCTGTCGGCCGAAGCCAAACAGGTCCGTGATGCCTACATCGCCCAGGAGAACAAGGCCACGCGCCTCAACCGCTGGATGAACCGCTACCGCAGTGATCTGCAGAGCAGCAACAACGCCGCTGCGGTGCAGGCGCTCAAGGAACTGCTGGTTACGCTGGGCTTGCGGCAGACGCCGTTGCTGCCCGCTGGCCAGCAGATGCTGGTGACCAACAGCAGGCATTGCCTCAAGACCGAACAGGTGGATGGCAAGCTGTCGGTCTATATCGCCGAGGCCGGTACCTGCACCGGCGCCGACAACGAGTTGTGGATGGCGGACCTGCGCGGTGCGATCCATAGCGCGGCCAATCCCGCCATGTGCCTGTCCGGCAATGGTGGCAACAATGGCGCGGTGACCTTGAACACCTGCGATCGCACTTTGGATGCGCAGATGTTCGATTTGAGCGCATTGCCGAAGATCACCCGCAGCGGCAGCTGCCTGGACTTGTCCGGCGGCTTCCTCACCGCCGGTCGCGGCAAGCTGATCACCTATGCCTGCAGCGGCGGTGCCAACCAGCGCTGGAACGGGCTGAGTGCCAATGACAACGCATTGCTGACACTACTCAGCCCAAACAACCTGGTCGTGCTGCGCAACTTGAACATCCAGTAATCAACAACCACCCGGGGCCCAGCGCCCCGGGCTTTGCGCATGCCAATGACCCGACCAATTCCGTTCCTGCAACTGATCACCTGGATCAGCATCAGTGCATGCTGTGCCGTCGCCGACAGCGCGCTGGCGCAATCCGAGATACGCGCACAACGCCCCCCCTTGTACGCAGCCGGCAGTGCGCAGGCACCGCGCCTGGTGGCGACCTTCGTGCATCCGCAGGCCGAGCGCTCGCTGGCGATAGTAAGCACCGCTGGTGCGGCATCGCAGACCCTGCGTACCGGCCAGGACATCGGCACCGGCCTGCGCGTACACACCATTGCCCGCGACCACATTGTGCTCGCGCGCGGCGCGCAGCTGTCTACCCTGCGCCTGCTCGGTCAGGGCGGTGCGCGCAGGCAGCCCGCATCTATAGCGGCTCGTCCCGCAACCACGGGCAATGACACCATCAGCGCTGAAGCCTCGCCCAGGGGTGGCGCGATATTGCGCGCCGAAAACACCGATGCCATACGCGCAGCCTGCGGCGATACCACGATGATGGCTGCGCTGCCCGACGCGCAGAAAGCCGAACTGTCCGCACTGGGGCTGTGCAACCCGTCCTGATCAAGCCGGGCCGGCGGCCTGCGATGATGGGTTCAGCATCGCCGGGCATACTGTTGCCTGGTCCCGCATCCGATGGCTCTTCCAATGAGCGACACCAGCTCCGATCTGCTGCAGATTGCCTGCCCGCATTGCAACGCGGTCAACCGCGTTCCGGCTGCACGCCTGTCACAGGCGCCGTCCTGCGGCCGCTGCCATCAGTCCTTGTTTGTTGCAGCGCCGCTTGCATTGAATGCGGCAAGCTTCGAGGCACATGCCAGCCGCTCACAGATTCCGCTGCTGGTGGATTTCTGGGCCAGTTGGTGCGGCCCGTGCCGGCAGATGGCGCCGGAGTTCGCCAAGGCCGCCGTACAGCTGGAACCGCGCATGCGGTTGGGAAAACTGGATACCGAAGCGGAACCAGCCATCGCCACCCGCTACGGTATCCGTAGCATTCCGACGATGGTGTTGATCCAGGGCGGCCGCGAGATAGCCCGGCAATCCGGCGCGATGCCGGCCAGCAGCATCGTGCAGTGGGCAAGCGCGCACCTGTAGTGGGGGGGGGGGGGGGGGGGGGGGGGGGGGGGGGGGGGGGGGGGGGGGGGGGGGGGGGGGGGGGGGGGGCGGGGCGGGGCGGGGGGGGGGGGGGGG
>NZ_JBRREK010000067.1:0-17513 GCF_056760235.1 Stenotrophomonas sp. STEN018 | reverse complement strand
GGGCGGGGGGGCCAACGGGGCGGCGCCCCCCCTGCCGCGCCAGTGCCTAACCGCCCCAACCGCCGCCGCCACTATTTTGGGGGGCGGGGGTTACCCCCCGAAGCTCCCATGCCGTCAGATTGCAAAATCCCCCTGCAACCAGACATAGCCAGTTTCGCGGCTTACGCCGCTCCCACAGAGGCTTTGCCGGTAACGCCCCAGCCGAGCATGGCTCGGCTCTACCGGGATTCTGCGGCCTGCCACTGCTGCAGCAACTGCGCACAATCGCGCAGCTGCCATTGCGCCATGCCCGGCCACGGATCATCCGGCACATTGATCAGAATCCCCGGCACGCCAGCAGCCTTCGCGGTGGCCAGATCGTAGTAATGATCGCCAACCATGCGCATCGCAGCCGGTGCCACGCTCCAACGCTCGGCAAAGAACTGCAGCCCAGCCGGTGAAGGCTTGGGCTCCACCTCCCAACGCCCGATGATTTCCTCGGCGGCAAAGCAATCCACCACACCAATCGCCGCCAGCGTCACTTCAGCCAGCTCACGTGCATTGCGGGTAAGGATGCCCAGCCGGCATCCATCGGCATGCAGCGCGCGGATCAAGGCCACCGCACCTGGCGCAGCAACCGATGCCTCGGCCAGTTCCCGCTCGTGCTGCATCAACCAGGCATGGCTGTCCGCCGCCTGCTGTGGCGGCAGACTGGCCAGATGAACCAAGATGTCCGCGCCCGGCGGAATCTGCAGCTCGCGCCGGATCAACTCGAAATCATGCACCGGCTCGGTCAGGGTGCCGTCCATGTCGAACACCCAATGGCGACTGGCGGCGACGTCGCAACGCCCCGCCGTATCAGCGAGCACCGGCATCAATCCCAGTTCGGCATCTGGCTGCCGTCCAGCCCGCCGACCTCGAACACCGCCTTGCGGGTGCCACCGGCCAGCACCGGGAACTCGATCTCGATCACCTTGGCCTTGCGTGCCTGCCGCCATAGACCACGGTTGTCATCGATGAACATGGCGATGGCTTCATCGGTATCCGGGCGATGCGCGGCCATGCTGCGGGCCGGCGCCCCATCGACGCTGACCTTGACCTGGCAGGCGCGGTAACAAACCTTGGCGAAGTCACTGGACTGCAGCACCAGATAGGCGTGGCGCTTCCACTCCGGGTGATCGCGGAACACCAGGTTCACCTGCTTGGGGCCGGTGCTGTCCACTTCCACCCGGTCCTTGCTGAGGATCGCCGCCGAGCGCTGGGTGCCGCCCTTGACCGGCACCTGGTTGTAGCTCCACAAGGCCTGCATGCGGCGCAGCTCGCTGGCGACAGCAGCCTTCTCCCGGACCTCGGCGAAGCCTGGCTCGATGCGCTTGGCGGTCTCCGAATCGGGGAATTGATCGAGCAGCGCGGCACCATGGATGCGCGCCTTTTCCCAATCAGCGGCGGTAACTGCAGTGTCGTAGAGCTTGCCGATACCTTCGGCGTCGGCTTCGCGCTTGGCGCGCTCCTGGGCGGCAGCGGCCTCTTGTTGCTGGCGCTCGGCCTCCGGGTTGCTGCAGGCGGCCAGGGCGAAGACGCAGAGGGCGCCGAGGATCAGGGGTTTCATCAAACAGCTCCGGTGAACGTGGCGCGGAATGGGCGCGCGATAGGGTTCACTTTAGAGCATGTTGGGGAATCGGGAGTCGCTTTGGCGTTGGCGTTACGCCTTATGCCGTCATTCCCGCCTACGCGAGAATGACGGCATTAAAAGCAACCGCAACCATCACTCCTCCACCACCCGCCACCAATGCGTAGAAGGCGCAGGCGCACGGATATCCAAACGCTCGCCCATCTGCGGCGCAGTCAACGCCACGCCCTGCTCCGCTGCCAACGCCGTGATCCGCTCGAACGGCTCCGTCCACGGATGCAAGGCCAGATCAAAGGTGCCGTTGTGGATCGGCATCATCACCTTGCCGCGCACATCCAGATGCGCCTGCAGGCTCTGCTCCGGCTGCATGTGCACGCCCGGCCAATCGGCGTCGTAGGCACCGGTCTCGACCATCGCCAGATCAAACGGGCCGTAGCGCTCACCGATTTTGGCGAAGCCATCGAAGTAACCGCTGTCGCCGCTGAAGAAGATCCGGGTGCGGCCGGTATCGATCACCCACGATGCCCACAAGGTGCGGTTGCCATCGGACAAACCGCGCCCAGAGAAATGCTGTGCGGGCGTGGCCGCGATCTTCAGCCCTTCCACCCGCGTTTCCTGCCACCAATCCAGTTGAGTGATTTTTTCCTGCGGCACGCCCCAGGCCAGCAGGCGGTCGCCCACACCCAACGCAGTGACGAAGTGCCGCACCTTCGGTGCCAGCGCCAACACCGCGTCGTGGTCGAGGTGATCGTAGTGGTCGTGCGAAATGATGACGCCGGTGATCTCCGGCAACTCATCAATCGACAGCGGCGGCGCATGGAAGCGCTTCGGCCCCATGAACGAGAACGGCGACACGCGCTCGGAGAACACCGGATCGGTCAGCCAGAAGTGACCATCCAGCTTCATCAGCATGGTCGAGTGGCCCAGCCGCCACAGGCTGTCGTCGGGCGCGTCCAGCAACGCCTGCCGGGTCAAGGCATGCACCGGGATCGCGACCTGCGGCGTGGCATCGGCCGGCTTGTCGAACAGGAACCGCCACCACACCTTGGCTCCGCGCACAAAGCCGAGCGGCACCTGCTTGGCCACATTGTGGAAGCGCCCCTCGCCGTATTGCGGCGACTGGTCGTAGGAAGCGGCCGGATGGGCGCCGCAGGTCAGCAGGCCAATGGACATGGCGATCAACACCGTAATGGGGAGGAGGAAACGAGGCAGGCGACGCTTCATGGCTGGGCTTGCCGTTAAAAGTACACCGATGAGTCTACTTCCATTTCAAGGAAAGTAAACTGAACGGTGTAAAATGGATGCATGACCGACTCCAAGCGCCCACTTCGCCTGACCGACCGCAAACGCGAGGCCATCCTGCGTGCGGCGGTGGCCGAGTTCCGCGAACTGGGCTTTGCCGGCACCAGCATGGACCGCATCGCCGCCACCGCCGAGGTGTCCAAGCGCACGGTCTATAACCACTTCGCCAGCAAGGATGAGCTGTTCACCGCCATCCTCTGGCAGCTGTGGGAAGCCAGCCAATCGCTGGACGCCCTCGCTTACGACCCGGCACGGCCACTGCGCGAGCAGATGCTGGCCTTCGTCGCACAGAAGCTGCGCCTGCTCAGCGACGCCAGCTTCATCGACCTGTCGCGGGTGGCCATGGCCGAACTGGTGCATGCACCGGAACGGGCGCGGGCAATGATGGACAAGCTGGCCGAGAAGGAAGAAGGGCTGACCACCTGGATCCGCGCTGCGCAGGCCGATGGCCGCCTGCGCGACGACATCGCCCCGGTCGACGCCGCCCACCAGTTGCAGGGCATGGTCAAGGCATTCGCGTTCTGGCCGCAGATCGCGATGGGCGCCGCACCACTGGACGCTGTCGCCCAACAGCGGGTGATGCACGACTGCGTGGACATGTTCCTGGCGGTACGCGCACTCAAGCCATGAGTGCAGCGCGGGACCGACATCAGCAACCTGCTCGGCTGTACGGCGGCCGGACTGACTACAGGTGTCGTTACGTTTGACACTGCAACGGCGTCATCGCCATTCGTACACTCCGCGAACACGCCCACCGGGCCCTTCGCAGACACACGCAACGTGCGCACTTCACTGAAATGGTCTTCGCTGTTGTTGTCCGTACTCCCCCTCCATGCCCTCGCCACCGATCAATGGATACTGGCCACTGATCTATGGGGCAACACCGCCCAGCAGACCTTGAATCTGGACGTGCAAGGCACGCGCGTCAGCGGAACATTGGGCGGCGACCCGATCAGCGGCAGCTTGAACGGCGCGCAGCTGAAGTTCACCGCAACCGGCAGTGACGGTCAGGTCTACCACTACGACGGCCGCATCGATGGCAGCCGCATGCAGGGCCGCAGCGACGAGCCGGACACCAACAACCGCAGCGCGCGTGCAGCGCATGATTTCAGCGCCTGGCGGGTGCCGGCACGGCCGGACAAGGCACCGCGCCTGCACGACTTCACGCCAAGCGATTACTCCAATACCTTCAGCGCTGATCGCGCGCCGGCGCTGGTGATCTGGCCGGGCGACTCGGTACGGACCAAGACCCTGGATTCCGGTGGCGTCGACGAGCACGGCATCACCCGCGCCCTGTACGGCAACCCGCAGGTCGGGCCGTTCTTCGTTGCCGGAGCCGAGCCCGGCGATACGCTGGCCATCACCATCAGCTCACTCAAGCTCAACCGCGACTACGCCGACAGCCTCGACGGCATCGTCGGCCGCTTGAAGACGCCGCGCATCGCCACCGAGACCGCGACGCTGGGCAAGCCGGTGCGCTGGGAACTGGATCGCGTGCGCGGCATGGCGCGACCGCAGGGTGCCAGTGGCGCATTGAAGAACTTTGAAATCCCGGTCAAACCGATGCTCGGCGGCCTCGCGGTTGCACCCGGCTTTGGCTATCCCCCATTCTCCACCGGCGACGCCAGCGACTTCGGCGGCAACATGGATTTCAACGCCGTAGTCCAGGGCAACACGGTTTATCTGGAGGTACAGCAGCCCGGCGCATTGCTGTATGTCGGTGATGGCCACGCGCTGCAGGGCGACGGTGAAACCAGCCAATGGGCGCTGGAGACATCACTGGATGTAGTGCTGAAGGTTGAACTCATCAAGAAGCAGTCCATCGTCACGCCACGGGTGGAATCGCCTACGCAGATCATGACCTTGGGCCAAGGCGGCTCCAGTGACGATGCATTGCGTCTGGCTACATCGGGGATGCTGCAGTGGCTGCGCCAGTCCTATGGCCTGGATATGTCGCAGGCTACCCAGGTGCTGGGCGTGGCCGTGCAGTACAGCGTGGTCAACCTGGCAGGTCGCAGCGTGGGAGTAGCGGCGAAGATCGACAAGGCGGCACTAAAGGACCTGCCGCTTGCGGCGGCAAAGAGCAGCAATTGAGGGCTGCGGTCGAAATCTGATTGCGGCTACGGCGCAGGAAGCCGGCGCGCCCGGGAGCGTCGTACAACCTGCTCAACAACGCCGCCGCCATGTAGTGCCGAGCCATGCTCGGCAGAGACTTCCCCGCTAACGCCCCAGCCGAGCACGGCTCGGCTCTACAAAAAGGCTCCGCGCGAAGGGTCCCGGGTGTGCTGCGCTTGCCCGGGCTGCGAAGCCATCAAACCTTGAGCGACGCAAAAACAAACGGCGAGCAGAAGCTCGCCGTTTGGGTTGAAGCCAACTGAGCCGATTACTGCTTCGGCGCAGCTTCCTGCTTCGGTGCAGCTTCAGCCTTGGCGATCATCGCTTCCACCGAGGCGGTGGTGATCGGGTGGTAGCCCGGCTTGGCCTTGGCGAACACTTCCTTGGCGAAGGCCAGACCTTCCGGCGTCTTCAGCAGTTCAGCGTAGATCGGCAACACCAGCTTGCGGCGGCCAACCTTCTGGATGAACTCGCCGGCAGCAGCCTGTGCATCGGTGTAACCGCTGCGGATTGCCAGCGGGTACCAACGCATCGCGATTTCGCCGTTCGGGGTACCGGTGAAGTGGTAGCCCTTGTCCAGCTGCGCCAGCTTCTCGACCGGCAGTTTTTCGCCCAAGCCATCGATGAAACGCACCCATTCCTGGGTGTTCCACTCGCGGGTCACCTGGCTGTTCGGCAGCGAGTCGCTACCCAGGAAGGCAATGCGTGCGGTGTCGACCACGGCGAAGTTGCGCGAACGGGCCTTGGTGGCGAACGTCGGGATGCCCGGCTCTTCCAACCAGGCCTTCAACTCGGCATCGGTTACCGCCGTCGGGTTCTTCGGCAGCAGGTTCTTCTTCATGTACTCGACGAACTGGTCGGTGTTGGCGCTCTGGAAGGCGTGGTCGTCGAACCAGCCACGCAGGAACGGATCAAACACCGCACGACCAAAACGCTGCTCCAGGAACTGCAGGAACCATGCGCCCTTGACGTAAGCGACCTGGCTCAGTGCATCGTCAGGGTCACGCTCGTTGAGCGGCGGCAGGGCCAGCGCCTGGTCGGCCGGGCTCATGCCCTTCACTTCGTTGAGCAGATCCGTCTGGTCGATCTCGCGCTCCATCTCGGCCATCTCGGCGCCATACAGCGCCTCGGTGATGCGGCCCTGAACGTAGGTGGTGAAACCTTCGTTGAGCCAGATGTCCTTCCAGCTGGCGTTGGTCACCAGGTTGCCGGACCAGCTATGCGCCAGTTCGTGCGCGACCAGCGACACCAGCGACTTGTCGCCAACGATGACGGTCGGGGTAGCGAAGGTCAGGCGCGGGTTTTCCATGCCACCGAACGGGAACGACGGCGGCAGCACCAGCATGTCGTAACGGCCCCAGCGGTATTCACCGTACAGGTTCTCGGCGGCACCGATCATCTTCTCGGTGTCTTCGAATTCCTTGACCGCCTTGTTGACCATGGTCGGCTCGGCCCACACGCCGGAGCGCTCGGAGATCGGCTCGAACACCAGGTCACCGGCCGCAATGGCCAGCAGGTAGGACGGGATCGGCTGCGGCATCTTGAAGGCGTAGTCGCCATCACGTGCAGCCTTCGGATCGTTGTCGGCGCTCATCAGCACCATCACGTCCGGACGGCTGGTGACATGCGCGCTATAGGTGAAGCGGACGCTCGGGGTGTCCTGCAACGGCACCCAGGAGCGGGCGTGGATCGCCTGCGACTGGCTGAACATGAAGGGCAGCTTCTTGCCCTCGGTCATGGACGGCTCCAGCCACTGCAGACCGGAGGCGGTCGGTGCGGTGTGGTAGGTGACGCGCACCGAGGTGGGCTGGGCCGGGGTTTCGATGCTCAGCTTGCTGCCGAACACCTTGTCAGCCGGTGCCAGCACGAACTGCAGCGGGGTGGCGGCGCCATCGGCGGCCACGGCCTCGACCTTCTCAATCGTCAGCTCGCGGGTGTCGAGCAGCAGCTGCTTGGCAGCCTTGTCCTTCCACTCCAGCGTATAGGTCGCCGTACCACCGATCTGCTTGGCGTCGAAATCGACCTTCAGATCCAGCGCAAGGTCCTTGATGACGACCTTTTCGGGTTCAGCGTAGGAGCTTTCATCGTGGCTGCGGCTGACGGTATTCACGGCGGCGGCGGGCTTCTGGGCGACGGGGTCGACGGTGGGGGCTGCGGGTTCTTTGGCACAGCCGGCGACAAGCGCCACGGCCAGGGGCAGCATCAGGAACGAAGAACGCATTGATCTGGAACCGGTTCAGGGAACAACCGCTGATTTTAAACCCGAAAGGCCGTGACGGATGCGGCAGTGCGGCATTGCCGTGCGCTTTGGCCTTTTTGCCGTCATCCCCGCGAAGGCGGGGATCGCTCTTCGCTTTGACTCTTCATCAAGAGCAGAAGCGGAGCAAAAGCACCCCTCCCAACCCTCCCCTTGCCTGCGGCAAAGGGAGGGCTCTGCTCCCGAGCGCACCGAACATCACGGTAGTGCCGAGCCATGCTCGGCAGGGGCCTTACCAGCAAAAACAAAGACAAAAACAAAGGCAAAGGCAAAAACAGCAGCGTCACCCCACATATGAAAAGGGCGGCCAATGGCCGCCCTTTCATCAATCTACTCCGCATCAACAACCCAGCAACCAAGCCTCAAAGCTTGTAACCAGAGTGAATCGACACAATTCCCGCGCTCAGATTCTTGTAATGACAACGACCAAAACCAGCCTCGCTCATCATCGCCTTCAACTCTTCCTGCGGCGGGTGCTTGCGGATGCTCTCGGCCAGGTACTGATAGCTGTCGGCATCACCACGCGCAAACAACTTGCCCAGCTTCGGCAGCACCTTGAACGAGTGGAAATCGTAGATCGGCTTGAACCAGTCCACAGTCACTTCCGAGAACTCCAGCACGCGCGCCTGACCGCCTACCTTCAGCACGCGGTACATCTCACGCAGCGCGGCTTCCTTGTCGGTCACGTTGCGCAGACCAAAGGAGATCGTCACTAGATCAAAGCTCTGGTCCGGGAACGGCAGTGCCTCTGCATTGAGCTGCACCCACTCGAAGCCCGATACCTGTCCACGGTTGGTCAAACGGTCGCGCCCCACTGACAGCATGCCGGCGTTGATATCGCCCAACACCACGCTGCCTTCGGCGCCGATGCGCTCCTTCAGCAGCACTGCGATATCACCGGTACCGCCGGCCAGATCCAGTACCCGATCACCCGGCTTCACCTGCGCGGTGGCTACGAAGTAGCGCTTCCACAGCCGATGAATACCCAGGCTCATCAGGTCGTTCATCACGTCGTAGTTGTCGGCCACGGAAGTGAACACCTGGCCGACAAGCTTCTGCTTGTCCTTGGCCGGTACATCGCGGAAGCCGAAGTGGGTGGTGCCGGTCTTGTAGGGGGATTCGCTCATGCAGCTGATTATCGCACCGACAGCCCGATTGCGGCGCCAGCAGGCTGAATCCGGCCGCTATGATGATCGCCACGGCACCACAAGGACCTTGCATGATCACCACCCCGGACTACCGCGCCCTGCTTGAAACCGCCATCGCCGAAGCCCGCCAGGGCTTGGCCGAAGGCGGCATCCCGATTGGCGCCGCGCTGTACCACAACGATGGCCGCCTGCTCGGCTGCGGCCACAACCGCCGCATCCAGGAGGGCGACCCGTCCATCCATGGCGAAACCGACGCCTTCCGCAAGGCTGGCCGCCAGCGCGGCTACCGCAACACCATCATGGTCACCACCCTGGCCCCATGCTGGTACTGCAGCGGGCTGGTACGGCAGTTCAATATCGGCACGGTGGTGGTGGGTGAATCGGTCAGCTTCCCCGGCGGCATCGACTGGCTGCGCGAGAACGGTGTGAACGTCATCGACCTGAATGACGCCAGCTGCATCGAGATGATGGGCCGCTACATCGCGGAGAACCCGGACGTCTGGAATGAAGATATCGGCGAATAATGTGACGTAATCTGAACAAATCCCCATTAATCTCATAGGGAAATTAGACGTTGTAGCCAGCTCGTAAGATAAACAGCGCTATGCTCGGGGTACAGGGGCACTGCCATCGAGGTGAAGCGATGTATACAACGCCCATCCAACACAGCAGTCGCCAATCCCTCCAGCGTGCTGGGGAGCAATTGCGACAGCAGTACGCACGACATCGCTGCTCGGCCCCGTTCTGGGATGCCTACCAACAGGTTCAACGTGAATTGGTAGCGGCACATCCGGAACACCAGGCCGAGCTCTGCAACCGCCTGGCGGTATTCGCCCAAGGTCTGGGCGCGGTTGAGAAGGCTCAGTTACTGGAGCTGGCGGACAACGAAGCATAAGAAAAACCGGGCCCAGCCCGGTTTTTTTTGCCTCGCATCTGTAGTGCCGAGCCATGCTCGGCAGGAGCTTCACCGACGCCGCATCAGGTTTGTAGGAGCGGCATAAGCCGCGAAGCTAGCATCGCTAAAATCACTGGCATGCATGCCACCTGATGAATCCCTGGCTTCGCGGCTTACGCCGCTCCTACAACAAAACAAAAAGCCAAAAACAAAAGGCGCCTTTCGGCGCCTTTTGCTTGCAACTACCCTGCCCCGTTACCGCTGCGGCAGGTCGCCGTTCTTGGCCAGCTGCTTGCGGTTGAACAAGCGCTGCACCACCACGAAGAACAGCGGGATGAAGAACAGGCCAAGCAAGGTGCCCACCACCATGCCGCCCAACACGCCGGTACCGATGGCGCGCTGTGCACCAGAACCCGCACCGGAGGCGATTGCCAGTGGCAACACGCCCAGGCCGAAGGCCAGCGAGGTCATGATGATCGGACGCAGACGGTCACGGACCGCATGCATTGTCGCTTCGATCACGCCCGAACCCTTCTCCAGATGCTCCTTGGCAAACTCGACGATCAGGATCGCGTTCTTCGAAGTCAAACCCACGGTAGTCAACATCGCCACCTGGAAGTACACGTCACGCTCCATGCCGCGCATGGTGTTGGCCAGCACCGCACCGAGAATACCCAGCGGGGCAACCATCAGCACCGCAGTCGGCACGCTCCAGCTTTCATACAGTGCAGCCAGGCACAGGAACACGATCAGCAGCGACAGCGTGTACAGCAGCGGCGTCTGCGAACCGGCCTCGCGTTCCTGGTAGGACACGGCGGTCCACTCGATGGTGAAACCTGCCGGCAACTGCTTGGCCAGCTTTTCCACTTCCAGCATCGCGTCACCCGAGGCTACGCCCGGTGCGGCTTCGCCCTGGATTTCCAGTGCGGAGACGCCGTTGTAACGCTCCAGACGCGGTGAACCATAGTCCCAACGCTGGCTGGCGAAGGCCGAGAACGGCACCATCTCGCCCGAGGCATTTTTCACCGTCCACAGGTTGAAGTCTTCCGGGTTCATGCGGAAGGCATCATCGGCCTGCACGTAGACGCGCTTGACGCGGCCACGGTCGATGAAGTCATCGACGTAGCTCGAACCCCAGGCGGTGGCCAGCGTGCCATTGATCGCATCCAGCGACAGACCATGTGCGCCAGCCTTGGCCACGTCGATGTCCAGACGCAGCTGCGGGGTGTCATCCAGGCCGTTCGGGCGCACATTGGCCAACAACTTGCTCTGCCCGGCCAGGCCCAGCAGCTGATTGCGTGCATTGACCAGCGCATCATGGCCGAGCCCGGAGTTGTCCTTCAGGAAGAAGGTGTAACCCGAAGCGATACCCAGCTCCGGCATGGCCGGCGGCGGGAAGGCGAAGATGAAGGCGTCCTTGATCTGGCCAAGGGCGGCCATCGCGCGACCGGTGATCGGGCCTACGCCCTGATCGGCACTACGCTCGTGCCAGTCCTTGAGCTTGACGAAGGCCATGCCCGAGTTCTGGCCCATGCCCGAGAAGCTGAAACCCTGCACCGAGAACACCGACTCAACGGCGTCCTTCTCGTTGTTGAGGAAGTGGTCTTCCAGCTTGTAGATCGACTCCAGGGTACGTTCCTGGGTAGCGCCAACCGGTGCATTGACCAGCGCCATCAGGATGCCCTGGTCTTCATTGGGCAGGAACGAGCTCGGCAGGCGCACGAACAGCAGGCCCATCACCACCGCCAACGCCAGGAACACCGCCATGAAGCGACCCGGGCGGGCAAGAATGCCGCGCACGCCGCGCTGGTAGGTGCCGCTGGTGCGGTCGAAACCATTGTTGAAGGCACCAAAGAAACGGCCCGACCAACCCTTGTGGGCAATGTGGTGCTCGCCCTTCTTCAGCGGCTTGAGCATGGTGGCGCACAGTGCCGGTGTCAGCACGATGGCGACCAGCACCGACAAGGCCATCGCCGACACGATCGTCGCCGAGAACTGTCGATAGATGACGCCGGTGGAGCCGCTCATGAAGGCCATCGGCACAAATACCGCCGACAACACCAGGCCGATACCGACCAGTGCGCCGGTGATCTGGCTCATCGACTTGCGGGTGGCTTCCAGCGGCGACAGTCCTTCCTCGGACATGATGCGCTCGACGTTTTCCACCACCACGATGGCGTCATCGACCAAGAGACCGATCGCCAGCACCATCGCGAACATGGTCAGCATGTTGATCGAGAAACCCAGCACCGAGAGGATGCCGAAGGTACCCAGCAACACCACCGGCACGGCGATGGTCGGGATCAAGGTGGCGCGGAAGTTCTGCAGGAACAGATACATCACCACGAACACCAGCACGATCGCTTCCAGCAGGGTCTTGACCACGCCCTTGATCGACACCTTCACGAACGGTGTGGTGTCGTACGGGATCACTGCCTTCAAACCGGCCGGGAAATTGGCGCGCAGTTCGTCCAGTGTCTTGCTCACGCCCTCGGCGGTTTCCAGCGCATTGGCGCCGGTAGCCAGGGTGATGGCCAGGCCGGAGGCCGGCTTGCCGTTGTAGCGGGTGACGAAGTCGTAGGTTTCCGCGCCCAGTTCAACGCGGGCAACGTCGCCCAACTTCAGGGTGGAGCCATCGGTTTCGGTACGGACCACGATGTTGCGGAACTGCTCCGGCGTCTGCAGACGGTCCTGGGCATTGATGGTGGCGTTGAGCTGCTGGCCCTTGACGGCCGGCGCACCACCCAACTGACCCACGGCGACCTGTGCGTTCTGCGCCTTGACCGCGGCGGTGACCTCATCGACCGACACCTTGTAGGTCTGCAGCTTGGTCGGGTCCAGCCAGATGCGCATGGCGTACTTGCCACCGAACACCTGGATCGAACCCACGCCCGGCACGCGGCTCAGCGGATCGACGATGTTGGAACCGACGTAGTCGGAGATGTCGTTCTCATCCATGCTGCCGTCTTCAGACACGAAGCCCAGCACGTTGAGGAAGCCCGAGCTGGACTTGGCAACGTTGATGCCTTGGCGCTGCACTTCCTGCGGCAACAGCGGCATCGCCAGCTGCAGCTTGTTCTGCACCTGCACCTGGGCGATGTCGGAGTTGGTACCGCTCTCGAAGGTCAGGGTGATGCTGGCCTGGCCATTGGAGGAGCTGTTGGAGGAGAAGTACATCAGGCCGTCCAGGCCCTTCATGTTCTGCTCGATGATCTGCGTCACCGAGTCCTCGACCACCTTGGCCGAAGCACCCGGGTAGCTGGCGGAAATGGACACCGCAGGCGGCGCGACCTCGGGATACATCGAGATCGGCAGCTTGAGCATTGCCAGCGCGCCGGCAAGCATGATGATGATGGCGATGACCCACGCAAAGATGGGCCTGTCGATAAAGAAGCGTGCCATGTAGTTCTCCGCTTACTGCTTGGCAGCCGGCGCCGCGGCGGGCGCGGCGGCTGGCTTGGCGGCTTCGGCACCCTTCTCGGTGGCCTGCACCGGCATCCCCGGGCCGATCTTCTGCAGGCCTTCGACAATGACCTTGTCGCCTGCCTTCAGACCGTCCTCGACCAGCCACTTGTCACCAATGGTGCGGCTGACCTTGACCGGGCGAACGGCAACCTTGCCTTCGGCATCGACCACCATCGCGGAGGTGTCGCCCTTGGGATCACGCGCGATGCCCTGCATCGGCACCAACAGCGCGTTCGGGCGCACACCACTGCCCAGCACCGCACGCACGAACATGCCCGGCATCAGTACCTGATCCGGGTTGTCCACACGCACACGCATCAGGTAGCTGCCGGTGGTCGGGTCGACGCTGACTTCGGAGAACTCCAGCTTGCCCTTGTGGCCAAAGGTGCTGCCGTCTTCCAGCACGATATCGACCGGCAGTTCCGAAGCGCCTTCAAGGCGACCGGCGGCCAGTTCACGGCGCAGCTGCAGCAGCTCGGCCGAGGACTGGGTGACGTCGATATAGATCGGATCGAGCTGGTTGATGGTGGCCAATGGCTCTGCCTGCCCGGCGCTGACCAGCGCGCCCTGGGTAACCGAGGACTTGCCGATCTGGCCGCTGATCGGCGCGGTGATGCGGGCATAACCCAGCGTCACATTGGCCGCATCCAAGGATGCGCGGGCGGCGAGCACGTCGGCCTCGGCCTGCTTCCACGCGGCCTGTGCGTTTTCGTCGTCCTGCACGCTGATCACCCGCGACTTGACCAGCTCGCTGCTGCGGCGAGCGGCCAGACGGGCGGCGTTGGCACTGGCTTCGGCACGTGCCAGCTGCGCGCGTGCACTGTTGGCCTGGGCACGGTAGGCGGCGTCATCCAGCTGATACAGCGGATCGCCAGCCTTGACCACGCTGCCTTCGGTGAACAGGCGCTTGGCAACAATGCCGCTGACCTGCGGGCGCACTTCAGCGACCTGGTAGCCGTTTGCACGGCCGGCCAATTCACGGGTCAAGGTAACCGTTTCCGGCTTCAGCGTGACCACGGTGACCTGACCCGGCCCACCCTGCTGCGGCTGCTCTCCGCCGCCTTTACAGGCAACGAGCGCGACGGATAGTGCGAGGGAAAGCGCGACGAGACGGCAGCGACTGATAGCAGGCATGGGAGAGGAGCTCAATGGGGGAAAGTGGCGCTCGAGGATCGGGCGGAACATGAGATACGCCCGGGCATATCCTTCCGTACCGCATACGTTACGGGTACATCGGTGGCAACCGCCACCGCCGCACACATCACGGCCATCCTGCAGAGCAGGCCGTGGAAATATACATACATACACGCATGTTTGTAAACGGATACAATTCAGGTCGGTTTCATCCAGCATTTGCAAAGAGCAATGGCCAGAAAGACCAAAGAAGAGGCAGCAGTCACCTGCGAAAGCATCCTGGATGCCGCGCTGGCCTGCTTCCATGAACACGGCGTTGCCGGCAGCTCGCTGGCAGCGATAGGCGAGCGTGCGGGCGTCTCCCGTGGCGCGGTGTACTGGCACTTCAAGAACAAGACCGAAGTGCTGGAAGCAATGATCAACCGCGAGCGCGTGCCTTTCATCAAGCGCCTGCGCCAGACCTACTCGCCGCTGCGCAACACACCCATCCTGGACCTGCGCTCGGCGATGCTGGTGTCCTTGAGCGAGTTGGCCAACGATCCACGCTTGCGCGACATGATGGAGATCATGCTGCGCAACGACCTGTCCACTGAAAGCCTTGCGATGCAGCAACTGCAGCACGACAGCGTCGAAGAAGAGATGGCGATTTTCCGCCGCGCCCTGGAGCGCGCGCGCGACCTGGGCCAGCTGCGCGATGGCGTGAACACTGCAAGTAGCGCACGCATCATCCATGCAGGCCTGACCGGCGTGTTGTACAGCGCCATGCTGGAGCCGACCCAGTTCGACCTGGAGCGCGACAGCCGCGAGATGCTGGACGCCTTGATGGCGCACTACGTAAAGCCCGGCGTGTTCGTACCCGGCGCCGATCCATCACCGTTGCCAACGCCAGACGAAGACTAAGCAAGCCCTGTAGTGCCGAGCCATGCTCGGCAGGGGCTTTACTGAGCAACCTTGCGGAGCCGCAGCAGTCTTGTGGGAGCGGCGCTGGGTGGCCTCGGGCCATAAGCCGCGAAGCAAGCGAAGGCGAAGGCAAAAGCAAAAGCACCCCTCCCAACCCTCCCCTTGCCTGCGGCAAAGGGAGGGCTCTGCACCCCGTAGTGCCGAGCCATGCTCGGCAGGGGCTTTACTGAGCAACCTTGCAGAGCCGCAGCAGTCTTGTGGGAGCGGCGCTGGGTGGCCTCGGGCCATAAGCCGCGAAGCAAGCGAAGGCGAAGGCAAAAGCAAAAGCACCCCTCCCAACCCTCCCCTTGCCTGCGGCAAAGGGAGGGCTCTGCACCCCGCAGTGCCGAGCCATGCTCGGCAGGGGCCCTACCCGCAATGCCAACGGCCAAAGCCATCGCCTTCGCCCCACACAAAAAAACGGCGACACCAAAGTGCCGCCGCTTCTCATCAACCCGAACCAAGCATCACAGAATATAGCGACTCAGGTCCGGGTCCTTCACCAACTCACCCAGGTGCTTGTCCACATACGCCGGGTCGATCGCAATACTGTCGCCATCACGATCCGGCGCTTCATAGCTCAAGGTATCCAGCAAGCGCTCCAACACGGTGTGCAAACGGCGCGCACCAATATTCTCCTGCCGCTCGTTGACCTGGAACGCAATCTCCGCCAAACGGTCAACCGCCTCGGCGGTGAAGTTGACCTTGACGCCTTCCGTCGCCAACAAGGCTTCGTACTGCTTGGTCAACGCCGCCTTCGGTTCGGTCAGGATGCGCACGAAATCATTCTTGCTCAACGCACCCAGCTCCACGCGGATCGGGAAGCGGCCCTGCAGCTCGGGAATCAGATCGCTCGGCTTGGCCAGATGGAACGCACCGGAGGCAATAAACAGGATGTGATCGGTCTTCACCGTGCCGTACTTGGTCGACACATTGGAGCCTTCCACCAGCGGTAGCAGATCGCGCTGCACGCCTTCGCGTGACACATCGCCACCAGACGAACCAGCATCGCTGCGCTTGGCGACCTTGTCGATCTCATCAATGAACACGATGCCATGCTGCTCACAAGCTTCAATCGCGGCGGTGCGGATGTCGTCTTCGTTGACCAGCTTACCGGCCTCTTCCTCGATCAGCAGCGGCCGCGCGGCCTTGATGCTCAGCGTGCGCTTGTTTGACTTGGCCGTGCCAAGGTTGGCGAACATCGACTTCAGCTGCTGGCCCATTTCCTCCATGCCCGGCGGGGTCATGATGTCCATGCTGACGTTGGCGGAAACGTCCAGCTCGATCTCACGCTCATCCAACTCGCCTGCACGCAGCATGCGACGGAACTTGATGCGGGTTTCGTTATCAGCAGCTGACGGCTCGTTGCGCGCTGCTTCCGGATCAAAGCCGATGCCTATGCTGCGGCGCGGCAGCAGCGCATCAAGAATGCGGTCTTCGGCCTTCTCTTCAGCCTGGGTGCGCACGCGCACCTTGGCCTGCTCGCGGTACAGCTTGACTGCTGTATCGGCCAGATCACGGATGATCTGCTCCACGTCCTTGCCGACGTAGCCAACCTCGGTGAAGCGCGTGGCTTCCACCTTGACGAACGGCGCATTGGCCAGCGTAGCCAAGCGGCGCGCGATTTCGGTCTTGCCGACACCGGTCGGGCCGATCATCAGGATGTTCTTGGGCATCACCTCGTTGCGCAGCTCGGTGGGCAGCTGCATACGGCGCCAGCGGTTACGCAACGCAATGGCAACCGCACGCTTGGCGTCGTGCTGACCAACGATATGACGGTCCAGCTCCTGCACGATTTCGCGCGGAGTCATGGTGGCGGAGGAAACTTCGATCTTGTGGCTCATGGGGTACTCGCGGTTGATGGCCGAAGAGCTCAGAGCTCTTCCACCACGACGTTGGTGTTGGTGTAGATGCAGATGCCGCCGGCGATGTTGATCGCCTCGGTAGCCACGCCACGTGCATCCAGATCGGTGTGCTTGAGCAGCGCCCGCGCCGCACTGAGCGCGTAGGAACCGCCAGAACCAATGGCGATGATGCCGTCTTCCGGCTCGATCACATCGCCGGTACCGCTGATGATCAGCGAGGTCTCGCGGTCAGCCACGGCCAGCAGCGCTTCGAGCTTGCCGTAGCGGCGATCGGTGCGCCAATCCTTGGCCAGCTCCACGGCCGCACGGGTCAGCTGGCCGTGCTTTTCAAGCTTGGCTTCAAACAATTCAAACAGGGTGAAGGCATCAGCGGCTGCACCGGCAAAGCCCGCCAGCACCTGGCCATCGCGGCCAAGCCGGCGCACCTTGCGCGCATTGCCCTTCATCACCGTATGGCCCAGGGTGACCTGACCATCGCCAGCAATCGCCACATGTTCGCCGCGACGCACGCAGCAGATGGTGGTGGCATGAAAAACATTCGGGTTCTGACTGGGGTCCATACGGCCTCCGGAATACTGTTCACCGGTAATGGGGCCGGTCAGCGCCGCGATCAAGCCTCCCCCCGCCAGCGACAGCCACCATTCAGAAAAACCAAACAGGTAGTGCCGAGCCATGCTCGGCAGAAGCCTTCCCAGCAATCCCACCGATCGCCCTGTAGGAGCGGCGTGAGCCGCGAAGCAGATACCACTGAAGCCACATCCAAGCCCGCAACCTGATTGATTCC
>NZ_JBRREK010000066.1:0-17583 GCF_056760235.1 Stenotrophomonas sp. STEN018 | reverse complement strand
CCTACACCAGTTGGCCGGCAACGCCTTTGTAGTGTCGAGCCAAGCTCGGCAGAGGCTTTTCCCGTAAAGCCCCATTGCCAGCAATGCTCGGCACAACACGGTGTCAGCGGGCCAGACCTTCCAGTAGCGGCTGGAGGCTGGCGGTCTCGCCATTGACCAGGAGCGGGCCTTCCGGCAACTCCAGTGGCAGCACCGCAAGCACCAATGAGCCTGCGACGCAGGCGACGGTGCCGATGTTGCTGTCGCTGTGCTGGACTGTGTCACCAGAATTGGCGAATGAGACACATTCCAACAACGCCAGCGAGCGCTTGGCCTTGCCCAGGAAGTGGGTGCGGGCGACGATTTCCTGGCCGGGATAGCAGCCTTTCTTGACGCTGTAAGCGTTCAAGCGATCCAGCCCCAACTGTTGCGGCGTCCATTGCTCACGCTGTGCATCTACAAGCCGGGGCAGGCCGAAACGAAGGTCGGATTGACGCCATGCCAATTCAGCGCTGTCGTCAATGGCAGCGGCCAAGCCGCCAACCTGCAGCGTGCGCGGAACCGCTGCGCTGCCCACATCCAGCTCGATGACGGCATCGCCCAGCTGCGCCAATTGCGCGCCATGCGCCGAAACCGGCGCTGCCAGGGCGGCATTCACTGCCAGCGCGCTGGCATGGCTGATGACGACCTTGCGGCGGAATACAAAGCGTCGCAACTGCTCGGCCATGGCCTCGGCACCGCCGTCGTGGCAGATCAGCAGCAGGGTCTGTGCGTCCACCCGTACCAGCTGAAAGATAGACAGCACGCGGCCTTTGGCGGTCAGCCAGGCGCTCCATTGCCAATGACCATCGGCCAGCGAGGGCACGTCATTGGCGAACTGGGCTTGGGCGAAAGCGACCGCATCAGCTCCCGCAAGGCTCACTATCTGAGCCTTGGAAAGTGTGCGGAAACCGGTGAAAGCAGGGGCGAGGTTGTCAGACACGTGACTGAGGACTAAAATTTGTGCGTTGCGAGACCACCAATGATAGGCCAAACAACCCCCACTCCCGAGCCCGAAGCTGAAGCCCCGTTGGCCCCCGAGAAGCAGCCGCTTCCCGAGGTGACACCGGTGCCTGAGGAAATAGGCGGCCGCGGCGGACTTGATCCGGTGCGGTATGGCGATTGGGAGAAAAACGGGCGCTGCATAGATTTCTGAGCAGCGTTGAGCCAACGCGGCATTGAGCCGCCCAGCCGAGATACGAGTCAGCGAATGGCGAACAGACCCCGCCCCCTCTCTCCGCACCTGCAGGTGTATCGCTGGCAGATCCAGATGGCCACCTCGATCCTGCATCGAGTAACCGGCATCATTCTGACTGTCGGTTCCCTGATCATTGCGGGCGGCTTGTTCGCCCTGATGATGGGGCCTGAGTCCTGGAACTGCTTCACCACCCACGCCAGCGCTTGGTACGGCAAGGTGATCCTGTTCGGTTGGACCTGGTGCTTTGCCTACCATCTGTGCAATGGCATCCGCCATATCGTGCAGGACTTCGCCATCGGCTACGCCAAGGCTACCTTCGTCCGCAGCAGCTGGGTGTCGGTGATTGCCTCGCTGGTGCTGACCGCGCTGATCTGGGCTTACGTCTGCATGGGAGCTGCCGCATGAGCAAGTACCGCACCCCGCTGAAGAATGCGCGTGGCCTTGGCAGCGCCAAGTCCGGTACCGAGCACTTCGTCCACCAGCGCCTGACTGCAACCGCCCTGGTCGCACTGACCATCTGGTTCCTGTGCCTGGTGCTGAGCCTGATGGGCGCCGACTACGTCACCGCCGTGGAAACCATTGCCAAGCCGTGGAACGCGATCCTGCTGGGCGGCTTCCTGGTCGCCATGTTCTGGCACGCCCAGCTTGGCCTGCAGGTGGTCCTGGAGGACTACATCCACAATTCGCTGATGGCCCTGGCCTTGCAGACCACGGTCAAGTTCGTCGCCGTGCTCGGCGCCATCGTCAGCATCTTTGCGGTTGCCCGCATCGCGTTTGGGAACTGATACATGTCCGCTTACAACATCACTGAACACAAGGTCGACATGGTGGTCGTTGGCGCCGGTGGCGCTGGCCTGCGTGCGACCTTTGGCCTGGCCCAGAAGGGTCTGCAGACGGTCTGCATCACCAAGGTCTTCCCGACCCGCTCGCACACCGTGGCAGCGCAGGGCGGCATTTCCGCCGCGCTCGGCAACATGGGTGAGGACGACTGGCGTTACCACTTCTTCGACACCATCAAGGGTTCGGATTGGCTGGGCGACCAGGACGCCATCGAGTACATGTGCCGTGAGGCCATCCCGGCCATCATCGAGCTGGAGCACTACGGCGTTCCGTTCTCGCGCACCGAAGAAGGCAAGATCTACCAGCGTCCGTTCGGTGGCATGACCACCAAGTACGGTGAAGGCCCGTCCGCGCAGCGTACCTGCGCCGCCGCCGACCGTACCGGCCACGCCATCCTGCACACCCTGTACCAGCAGTCGCTGGCGCACGATGCGCAGTTCATGATCGAGTACTTCGCACTCGACCTGATTTTCGATGACGAAGGCGTCTGCCGCGGCGTGCTCGCCCTGGACATGGCCGAAGGCACCCTGCACCTGTTCCGTTCGCAGGGCGTGGTGCTGGCAACCGGCGGCTACGGCCGTGCCTACTTCAGCGCCACCTCGGCGCATACCTGTACCGGTGACGGCGGTGGCCTGGTGGCCCGTGCCGGCCTGCCGCTGCAGGACATGGAGTTCGTGCAGTTCCACCCGACCGGCATCTATGGCGCCGGCTGCCTGATCACCGAAGGTGTGCGAGGCGAGGGCGGTATTCTGCGCAACAGCAATGGCGAGCGCTTCATGGAGCGCTACGCACCGCATTACAAGGATCTGGCATCGCGTGACGTGGTGTCGCGTTCGATGACCATCGAAATCCGCGAAGGCCGCGGCGTCGGCGAGCACAAGGATCACATCCTGCTCGACCTGACCCACCTCGGCCCGGGCGTGATCGACGACAAGCTGCCAGGTATTGCCGAAAGCGCACGCATCTTTGCTGGCGTCGACGTGCACAAGCAGCCGATCCCGGTCATCCCGACCGTGCACTACAACATGGGCGGCATCCCGACCAACTACCACGGTGAAGTGGTGCGCAAGGTCGGCGACAACAACGATGCAGTGGTGCCGGGCCTGTACGCCATCGGCGAAGCCGCCTGCGTGTCCGTGCACGGTGCCAACCGTCTGGGCTCCAATTCGCTGCTTGATCTGGTGGTGTTTGGCCGCGCCGTGGCCAACCGCTGCGCCGAGACGATCAAGCCGGGCGCTGCGCACAAGACCCTGCCGTCGGATGCCTGCGACAAGGCCTTGGGTCTGCTCGACAAGCTGCGTCACGCCAATGGCGATACGCCGACCTCGGTCATCCGCGACAACATGCAGCGCACCATGCAGAACGATGCTGCCGTGTTCCGCACCAGCAAGACGCTGGAAGAAGGCTGCCAGAAGATGGCGGAAGTGTTTGATTCGTTCCAGGACGTCAAGGTTTCCGACCGTTCGCTGGTCTGGAACTCGGACCTGATCGAGACCTACGAGCTGAACAACCTGCTGCTCAACGCAGTGGCGACCATCAACTCGGCCGAGCAGCGCAAGGAAAGCCGTGGCGCCCACGCGCACGAGGACTTCCCGGACCGCGACGACGTCAACTGGCAGAAGCACACGCTGGTCACCGTCGACGACAAGGGCAAGTGCAGCTTCGATTACCGTCCGGTGCACATGTACACGCTCAGCGATGACGTGTCCGTGGTGCCGCCGAAGCCGCGCGTCTACTGATCCGGGGAACCTACGAACATGGCTGAATTTGCACTTCCGAAGAACTCCCGGTTGACCAAGGGCAAGCACTTCCCCGCCAAAAGCGGTGCGAAGAACACGCGTACCTTCAAGATCTACCGCTGGAGCCCCGACGACAACCAGAATCCGCGTACCGATACCTACGAGATCGATCTCGATGCGTGCGGCCCGATGGTTCTGGACGCGCTGATCAAGATCAAGAACGAGATTGATCCGACCCTGACCTTCCGTCGCTCCTGCCGCGAGGGTATCTGCGGTTCGTGCGCGATGAACATCGACGGCACCAACACCCTGGCCTGCACCCGCGCCATTGCCGATTGCGGCAAGGCCGAAGTGCCGATCTACCCGTTGCCGCATATGGACGTGGTCAAGGATCTGGTTCCGGACCTGACCCACTTCTACGCGCAGTACGCCTCCATCAAGCCGTGGATCCGCACCCAGACCCCGGCCCCGGCAGACCGCGAGCGCCTGCAGTCGCCGGAAGACCGCAAGAAGCTGGACGGCCTGTACGAGTGCATCCTGTGTGCGTGCTGCTCGACCAGCTGCCCGAGCTACTGGTGGAATGGCGAGCGTTACCTGGGCCCGGCCGTGCTGCTGCAGGCTTACCGTTGGATCATCGATTCGCGCGATGAAGACACCGGCGCACGTCTGGACGATCTGGAAGATCCGTTCAAGCTGTACCGCTGCCACACCATCATGAATTGCGCACGCACCTGCCCGAAGGGCTTGAACCCGGCACTGGCAATCGCCGAGATCAAGAAGCTGATGATGGCGCGCCGCGCTTGATGCGAGCTTGCCCCAGTGCAAGCTGGGGTGCTTGCTCTTGATGTGCGGTTGTTCTCCCTTCTCCCGCCTGCGGGAGAAGGTGCCCCGCAGGGGCGGATGAGGGGGAGCTATTGAAGTTGCCCTTGCTGAACTTTGAGCGGCGGTCTGGATGAATCCCTCCAGAAGCTGCCCTCACCCCAACCCCTCTCCCGTGAACGGGAGAGGGGCTTAAGCTTGAAGCCATGCAGACCGAAGACGAAATCCTGTTGAAGAAGCTGCGCTGGCGCTGCCGGCGTGGGATGCGCGAGCTGGATCAGCTGTTCGGCCGCTATCTGGACCGCCGCTGGCTGCAAGCACCTGCCGCCGAGCGCGGGGTTTTCCTGCAGTTGCTGGACACCGAAGACGATAAGTTGTGGCGCTGGTTCATGGGCTACGAGGTCTGTTCGGATGCGTCGCAGGCGCAACTCATCGCCTATATCCGCGCCCTTCCGGTGTGAGTGGCGCCCATCGCGCTGGTTGAGCTGCGCGTTGCTGGGCCTGGCGGTACTTGCCGCCATTTCGTTAGTGAACTGCAGATTGGAGCCAGGCTACGCCTGGCCCTTGGGCGTGTGCGTGCTTGGCTGGGGGCTGCTGCAGACGCGCGCCGAGGCGCGCAAGCCGGGCCGGAACATACTCATACCCTCGCCACCAAGCCCGCCCTGCATCGACGCCGAACCCGTGGAGCGGATCGAACTGCTCGAACGCGGCCCGCTGCTGGTGCTTCGTTGGCGGCTCGGCAAGCGCCGCCAACAGCTGCTGTTCTGGCCCGATACGCTGTCGCGCGGGCAGCGACGTGAACTGCGACTGGCCGTAAAGGCGCATGGCGTTTCCCGCCGGCCGCCGGGAGTGGCACCATAGCGACCAGTTCACGGGCAGACACGCATGTTCAAACCCTTACCTGTCGCAATCGGATTGCGCTATCTGCGCGCCAAGCGCCGCAATGGCTTCATCTCCTTCATCTCCATGGCGTCCATCCTCGGCATCGCGCTCGGGGTGATGGTGCTGATCACCACCCTGGCGGTAATGAGCGGTTTCCAGAAAGAGATCCGCGACCGTCTGCTGCAGATGTCGGCGCATGCCACGGTCAGCGCCGACGGCGAGCCGATGGCCAACTGGCAGCATGCCATCGACGTGGCGACCAAGGACCCGCGTGTAGCGGGTGCCGCGCCGTATATCGAGATCCAGGGCATGTTGAGCGGCCTGCGGGTGCAGGGCGCGATCATCCAGGGCATCGACCCGGCACAGGAGTCTAAGGTCTCGGTACTGGCCGAGAAGATGACCAAGGGCAAGTTGGACAGCCTGCAGCCCGGCGAATTCAACATGGTGGTCGGCAAGGAGCTGGCGATCTGGTTGGGCGTCGATGTTGGCGACAGCGTTGTAGCGACCTTGGCCGAGGTGCAGGGCACGCCGATGGGCGCCATGCCTAGGGTCAAGCGCTTCAAGGTCAGCGGCATCTTCGAGGCTGGCTCCAATGAAGTGGACCGCGGCGTTGCCTTCACCAATATGCAGGACATGGAGCGCGTGCTGCGCATGGACGGTGTCACCGGCGTGCGCCTGAAAATGCATGACATGGACCAGGCCTATACCGTGGCCCGCGATCTGGCGGTCAACCTCAACGGCTATTACCGGGTGAGCGATTGGACCCAGGAAAACGCCAACCTCTACCACTCGTTGCGCATGGAAAAGACGGTGATGGGCATCCTGCTGTCGCTGATCGTGGCGATGGGCGCGTTCAATCTGGTGTCCTCGCAGGTGATGCTGGTCACCGACAAGCAGGCTGATATCGCCATCCTGCGCACGCTTGGCCTGACGCCGGGCGGAGTGATGCAGGTGTTCATGGTGCAGGGCACCTTGATCGGCGTGTTCGGCACCATTGTCGGTGTCATCAGTGGCATCACCTTGACCCTCAATCTGGAGCGCATCCTCGGCCTGATCGAGACCGTCTTCAACATCAAGTTGCTGCCGGAGGATGTGTACTACATCACCGGCCTGCCTACCGACATGCAGACCGCCGACATCGTGGTGATCACTGTGGTGGCGCTGCTGATGAGCTTTGCCGCAACCATCTATCCGGCGTGGCGCGCAGCCCGCACCCAGCCGGCCGAGGCGCTGCGCTATGAATGAGAACGCATTGATGGAATCGGTAATCCGCGCCGAAGGCCTGGGCAAGACCTACGCCGAAGGCAAGATGCACACGCCGGTATTCGACGGCTTGGACTTGAACGTTGCCGCCGGCGAGACCGTAGCCATCGTCGGCGCCTCTGGCGCGGGCAAGAGCACCTTGCTGCACTTGTTGGGTGGCTTGGATATTCCGACCGCCGGTGAGGTCTATGTCGCCGGGCAGCGAATGTCGGCGCTGTCCGATGCCGCGCGCGGGAAGCTGCGCAACAGTTCGCTGGGCTTCGTCTACCAGTTCCATCACCTGCTGCCGGAGTTCACCGCGCTGGAGAATGTGATGATCCCGGTGATGCTGGGTGGCAGCGATCCAGCTGGCGCCAGTGCTCGCGCCAAGGCATTGTTGGAGTCAGTGGGGCTCGGCCATCGCCTGGATCACAAGCCGGGCGAGCTGTCCGGTGGCGAACGTCAGCGCACCGCTGTTGCGCGCGCCTTGGTCAACCAGCCGGGCTGTGTGCTCGGCGACGAGCCGACCGGCAATCTGGACGACAAGACCGCCGGCACCGTGTTCGATCTGATGCTGGAGTTGAACCGGGTCCATCGCACCAGTTTGGTTCTGGTCACCCATGACCGCAGTTTGGCGCGCAAGCTGGATCGCGTGCTGGAGCTACGCCAGGGCCGCCTGCACGAGCTGGCCAGCAGCGGGGTTTGAGCCGCGAAAGGCAGGTGATGATCCTGCGGCTGCCACGGGACTACCATGCTGGGGTAACTGCCGGTTGTTTCATGGAATCAGGTTGTTTCCTTCAATGAGGAGTGCTGCCATGAAAAAAATGTTTGTTGCGATGATGCTGGCCGCCGTTCTTGGTGGCTGTGCGACGACCGGGAAATTGACCAGCGCCGAGCGTCTGGATCTATACCGCGCGCACGCCGGTGAGCCGGTGAAGAGCTTCAGATACTTTGGTTCGCTCAATGGTTGGACCGAACTTGGCGACAGCGCCTTGGCGGTGTGGACCAAGCCCAGCGAGGCGTGGCTGTTGAATCTCAGCGGGCAATGCATGGATCTGTCATTCGCCCCGGCGATCAGCATCACCAATATGATGGGCCAGGTTTCAGCGCGCTTTGACCGCGTGATCGTGCATGGCGGCGGGCCGATGGCGCATGTGCCGTGCCGGATTGACAGCATCCAGCCGCTGGACGTGAAGACGCTGCGTGCATCGGAGAAACAGCTGCGCGAAGCCAAGATTTCCGAGCGTGCTGCAGATCAGGGCACCGAGACGGATTGAGGCACCACCTGTAGTGCCGAGCCATGCTCGGCAGGGGCTTCATGCACGGGCTAACCGTTGCCGGTAATGCCCCTGCCGAGCATGGCTCGGCTTGGGCTGTGAAACGTTGCTGGTAAAGCCCCTGCCGAGCATGGCTCGGCACTACAGGCATCCGGTTTTATTCCGCTTCCGGCGCGACGTAGCCCGCGGGCTTTTCCGCGCCGCCAGAGAACAGGAACTTCACCAGCTCCTCCTCAAGGAAGGCGCGGTGCTTGGGGTCGCGCGGCGACAAACGGTTCTCGTTGATCAACATGGTCTGGTGCGCCAACCAGGTTGCCCAGGCTGGCTTGCCGATGTTGGCGAAGATGCGCTGGCCCAGCTCACCGGGGTAGGGCACGAAATCCAGACCCTCGGTTTCACGTTGTTCGTATTGGCAGAAGACGGAGCGGGGCATGGTGTAGTCCTGTCGAATCAGTGCGCCGGATGACGTTCCAGCAGTTTGCGGATAGGTGCGGGCAGGCCGAGTGTGGCCAACTCGTCACGCGCTACCCAGCGTAGATCGGCATTGTCACCGACCTTGGATTTGAGTGCGACCTTGCGCAGGTGCAGCGGTTGCAGGTGCAGGCGGTAGTGACTGAAGGTATGCACGATCAACGGCAGCTCGTTGGCGTTGTCGTAGTTGCCTTTGATGCTGGCAGCAAACCACTCGCGCAGCGCGCTATCGGTATCGGCCTGCGGCAAGGTCCACAGCGAGGCCCAGATGCCGGTTGGAGGGCGCTTCAACAGCAGGATGCGACCGTCGGAATCTTCCAGCAGCAAGGCAGTGGCTTCGCGCTCAGGCAACACTTTGCTGGGCTTCGGTGTGGGCAGTGAATCAACCAGGCCCTGCGCATGTGCGGCACAGCTACTCTGCAGCGGGCACAGGATGCAGGCCGGCTTGGCGCGCGTGCACAGGGTTGCGCCGAAATCCATCTGCGCCTGGGTGTAATCGGCCATGCGACCGGCCGGCACCTGTGCGACATGCGCTTCGGCCTGTGCCCAGAGCTGCTTTTCGATTACGGGCAAACCGGGAAAACCGGCGACGCCGTGGTAACGCGTCAGTACGCGCTTGACGTTGCCATCTAGGATCGCGAACGGGTCGTTCCAGGCCTGGCTGAGGATGGCACCGGCGGTGCTGCGGCCTATGCCGGGCAGGGCAAGCAGGGCATCGAAATCGCGCGGCAACTCACCGCCATGCAGTTCAACGCATTGCTTGGCTGCGGCGTGCAGGTTGCGGGCGCGGGCGTAGTAGCCAAGACCGGCCCAATGCGCCATCAACGTATCGTTGTCGGTGGCTGCCAGGTCGCGCAGGGTTGGGAACGACTGCACGAAACGCTGGAAATATGGCGTCGCGGTGGCAACTTGGGTCTGCTGCAGCATTATTTCCGACAGCCACACCCGATACGGCGAACGCGGATGCTGCCAGGGCAGATCGTGGCGGCCGTGCTGGTCGAACCAGTTGAGGAGTTGGCTGGGGAAGTTGGGCATTGGCTCGCGAAGGCTGGCGATTGCGTGTTTACCTTCTCCCGTTTACGGGAGAAGGTGCCCCAAAGGGGCGGATGAGGGGAGCTTTTGATTCTGCTTGTAAAGCCTCCCCTCACCCCAACCCCTCTCCCGCGTTGCGGGAGAGGGGCTTCAGATCAAGCGCCCAGCGCCTGCGGCAACAGCGCGTCGACGAAGGCTTCGGCATCAAACACGCGCAGATCTTCCGGGCGCTCACCGATACCGGCGAAGCGGATCGGAATACCGAACTCGCGGGCCAGCGCAAACACCACGCCGCCCTTGGCGGTGCCGTCCAGCTTGGTCACGACCAGGCCGGTGACACCGGCAGCGGCATGGAACTGGCGCAGCTGCGACAGCGCGTTCTGGCCGGTAGTGCCGTCGATCACCATCAGCACTTCGTGCGGTGCGGTTTCGTCGATCTTGCCAAGCACGCGGCGGATCTTGCTCAGCTCGTTCATCAGCCCGGTCTGGGTGTGCAGGCGGCCGGCGGTGTCGGCGATCAATACGCTGGTGCCGCGCGCCTTGCCGGCCTGCAGTGCGTCGAACGCGACCGAGGCAGCATCAGCATTCTGACCTTGGGCGACCACGGCCACGCCATTGCGTTCGCCCCAGATCTGCAGCTGGGCGACGGCGGCGGCGCGGAAGGTGTCGCCGGCGGCCAGCATCAGGCTATGGCCCTGATCCTTGAAGCGCTTGGCCAGCTTGCCGATGGTGGTGGTCTTGCCGACGCCGTTGACGCCGACGGTAAGGATCACAAATGGTTTTGCATTGGTGTCGATGACCAGCGGCTTGGCGACCGGCTCGAGCATTGCGATCAGGTCGGCGCGAAGTGCAGCCAGCAATGCGTTGGCGTCGGCGAACTCGCGCGACTTCATGCGCTTGCGCAGGTCTTCGACCAGCGCCGTGGTCGCCGGCATGCCGACGTCGGCGGTGATTAGTGCGGTCTCGATCTCGTCGAGCAGATCGTCATCGAGCTTTGGGTTGCGCGAGAACAGGCCGCCGAAGCTGCGAGCGAAGCTGCTGTTGCGCAGGCGATCACGCCAGCCGAGTTTGCCGGCCGGTGCGGCGGGTTCGGCGTTGGCAGGGATCAGCGCGGCGTCTGAATCGGGAGAGCTTGGAGTGATGACTTCGGCTACGGCCGGAGCGGGAGTCGCTACCGCAACAGGAGCAACAACAGGAGCAGCAACAACAGGAGCAGCAACGGACTCCATCGCCTGCGGAGCGATTTCAAGGACTGCAGGGGAGGGCGCTTCGATGGCAGCCGGTGTTTCGATCTGGGCCGGTGCTGCAGCAGGGGCTGCTTCAACTACGGCGGCTTGTTCCACAACCGGCGCGGGCGTTACTGCGACCTCGGTTGCCGGCTCTACAGGCGTTGCTGCAGCGACAGGAGCTTCGACCGGCGCTTGCGTGGTTTCAGTCTGAATGGGTTCTGCCGGCAGCGGCGCTTGCGCCGACGGTGCCTGCGGGAAGGCGGCGGCCAGTTCCTCAACGCTCAGCGTGGACGGCTTTGCGGGCTGTTGGGCGTCGTCGGTCTTTTTGCGGCGAAAGAAGCTGAACATGGAGGAAAAAGGCCTGAAATCAGTTGTGTATTCTACCACTGGCGGTCAGGTGGCCGGCGGCGTGGGGAACGCAGGTGCCGTTGTTTGAAGCCCCTCTCCCGTTTACGGGAGAGGGGTTGGGGTGAGGGCAGCTTCTGGGGCTTTACCGGTAAGGCTTCTGCCGAGCATGGCTCGGCACTACGGGCATTGTCGGGAAAGCTCCTGCCGAGCATGGCTCGGCACTACACTCAGGCCGACAGCTCCAACAGCAGCTTGTTCAAACGGCGCACATAGCCGGCCGGGTCCTTCAGGCTGTCGCCAGCGGCCAATGCGGCCTGGTCGAACAGCACGTGGGCCAAGTCGTTGAAGCGGTCCATATCGGCTTCCGCATCCAGCTTCTCGATCAGCGGGTGGGCCGGGTTGAACTCGAATACCGGCTTGCTGTCCGGCACCTTCTGGCCACTGGCTTCCAGGATCTGGCGCATCTGCAGGCCCAGGTCCTGTTCGCCGATGGCCAGGATGGCCGGCGAGTCGGTCAGGCGGTGCGAGACGCGCACTTCGGCGACTTCTTCGCCAAGTACGGTCTTCAAGCGCGCGGCCAGGCCTTCCTTGGTCTTGGCGACTTCTTCCTGTGCCTTCTTGTCTTCCTCGCTCTCAAGTTTGCCCAGGTCGAGGTCGCCGCGGGCGATGTCGGCGAAAGATTTGCCGTCGAACTCGGTGAGGTAGCTCATCAGCCACTCATCGATGCGATCGGTCATCAGTAGTACTTCGATGCCCTTCTTGCGGAACACCTCAAGATGCGGGCTGTCCTTGACCTGCTGGAAGCTTTCGCCGGTCAGGTAATAGATCTTGTCCTGGCCTTCAATCATGCGGCCGACGTAGTCGGCCAGGGCAACGCTCTGCTCGCCGCTGCCGTCATGGGTGGAGGCGAAGCGCAGCAGGCCGGCGACCTTCTCGCGGTTGCCGTAATCCTCGGCCGGGCCTTCCTTCAGCACCTGGCCGAAGTTCTTCCAGAAGCCTGCGTATTCTTCCGGCTTGTCCTTGGCCAGCTTCTCCAGCATGTCCAGCGAACGCTTGGTCAGGGCCGACTTCATCGAGTCGATCACCGGGCCGGACTGCAGGATTTCGCGCGACACGTTCAACGGCAGGTCGTTGGAATCGACTACGCCCTTGATGAAGCGCAGGTACAGTGGCAGGAACTGCTCGGCCTGGTCCATGATGAAAACGCGCTGCACATAGAGCTTCAGGCCCTTGGGCGCGTCGCGGTGGTACAGGTCGTAGGGTGCGCGGCCCGGGGTGTACAGCAGCGAGGTGTACTCCAGCTTGCCTTCGACCTTGTTGTGGGTCCATGCCAGCGGGTCGGTCGGATCGTGGGCGATGTGCTTGTAGAACTCGGCGTACTCCTCGTCCTTGATCTCGGACTTGGCGCGGGTCCACAGCGCATTGGCGCGGTTGACCGTTTCCCACTCCGGCGTGGCCGGCGTGTCGGCCTCTTCACCGTGGTGCTCTTTCTGCAGCTCGATCGGCAGGCCGATATGGTCGGAGTATTTCTTGATCAGGCTGCGCAGCTGCCAGCCGTCGGTGTAGCTGTCTTCGCCTTCCTTCAGGTGCAGCACGATGCGGGTGCCGCGCTCGGGCTTGTCAATGGTCTCGACCTCGAACTCGCCTTCGCCCTTGGACGACCAATGCACGCCTTCGCTGGCCGGCAGGCCGGCGCGACGGCTGTACACATCAACCTGGTCGGCAACGATGAAGGCCGAATAGAAGCCCACGCCGAACTGGCCGATCAGGTTGGAGTCTTTCTTCTGGTCGCCGGACAGGTTCTTCAGGAATTCGGCGGTGCCCGACTTGGCGATGGTGCCGAGGTGGGCGATGGCTTCATCGCGGCTCAGGCCGATACCGTTGTCGTCGATGGTCAGGGTGCGTGCGGTCGGGTCAGCCTCGATGCGGATGCGCAGCGGCGCGCCGCCTTCGAGCAGCTCGGGCTGGGTCAGCGCTTCGAAACGCAGCTTGTCAGCGGCGTCGGCGGCATTGGACACCAGCTCGCGCAGGAAGATTTCCTTGTTCGAGTACAGCGAATGGATCATCAGGTGCAGCAGCTGCTTCACCTCGGTCTGGAAACCGCGGGTTTCCTTGTGATTCTGGTTGCTCATCGGTCGGGGTGCTCCGTTGCTGATGGATCGCGCAGCTGCGCGGTGGCTGCAGCATGGGTAAGGGTGAATGGGCCGATTTCAAGGTGGGCGCAGCCGGAGCTGGCGCTGGTCTATCATCTGCAGCACTTGGAACTGTTGGATGTAGACCGCCGATGTATTTGATTTGCCACGTTTTGTCATTGGCTTTGCCGGTGCGGGCCGGATGAGTCCGGTCCGCGGCAAGGCGCCCGCCGCCAGCGGGCAGGTACGCATCATCGGTGGACGGTGGCGCAATACCCGTCTGCAGGTTCCTGAATTGCCGGGCCTGCGGCCGACCAGTGACCGGGTGCGCGAAACCCTGTTCAACTGGCTGATGCCCAAGCTACCTGGCGCACGTGTCCTGGACCTGTTTGCCGGAAGTGGCGCACTTGGGCTGGAAGCGGTGTCGCGTGGTGCGGCCTCGGCACAACTGGTGGAGCGCGATCCGCAGTTGGTGGCTGCCCTGCGCGGTATGATCGGGAAGCTGGGGGCAGGGGCACAGGTTGAGGTAATTGCCGGCGACGCCCTGCAATGGCTGGGCAGTGCGCCACCCGCGCAGGCTGATCTGGCGTTTCTGGACCCTCCCTTTGCCGCCGGTTTGTGGGAACAGGTGATCGAACGCCTGCCCCGACACCTGGCTGAAGATGCCTGGTTGTACGTGGAAGCGCCGGTGGGCGCGGCGCCGCAGCTGCCGGCGGAATGGCAGTTGCGCCGCGAGGGCAGTACCCGCGAGGTGGCCTATGCCCTCTATCGCCGGGCCGCTGCTACACTTCGCGGCGACATGAACGCGACCGAACCCGCATGACCTCAGCCAATCGCCGCATCGCCGTATACCCGGGCACTTTCGACCCGATCACCAATGGTCATATCGACCTGGTGAACCGTGCCGCGCCGCTGTTCGAGAAGGTGATAGTCGGCGTGGCGCAGAGCCCGTCCAAGGGCCCGACGCTGCCGCTGGAACTGCGCGTAGCCTTGGCGGTGGAAGCCCTGCAGCACCACGACAACGTGGAAGTGGTTGGCTTCGACACCTTGCTGGCTCACTTCGTGCGCTCGGTGCACGGCGGGGTGCTGCTGCGCGGCCTGCGCGCGGTGTCCGATTTTGAGTACGAATTCCAGATGGCGAGCATGAACCGGCATCTGATCCCGGAGGTGGAGACGCTGTTCCTCACCCCCTCCGAGCAGCACAGCTTCATCTCTTCCTCGCTGGTGCGTGAAATCGCCCGGCTGGGCGGGGATGTCTCCGGCTTCGTGCCGGCCACTGTGCTTGAAGCGTTGCGCAAGGCCCGCGAAGCGCGCGGGCAGTAAATCTTTTCAGTAACACTACTTTTCAACGGGAGAACGATCATGAAGAACACGATGCGCGTGCTGCTTGCCGCCTCGATGGTGCTGGCTGTAACGGCCTGCAAAAAAGAAGAAGCACCGGTAGTCGAAGCGCAGCAGGCGCTGGTCGCCCCGGCCAAGGATGACGACGCGGGTTGGAAGAAGTACCTGCAGGCTGTTGCCGTGCAGAACATGGGCAACATCACCGCCAGCCCGTTCCTGTACTACCTGCCGCCGGAATCGGATCCGGAATTTGCTGCCAAGTATGACCGTCAGGCTGAGAGCGCCACCGGCGCCGTCGGCCGTGGCATCCAGCCGGGCAACATGCTGGCTTTCGGTTCGTCGGCTTCGGCCAAGATGGCCGACCTGATCGAGACCAGCTTCAAGGACGTGCAGGCTGATTCGATGAAGGGTGTGCGCGTGGTGTTCATCGGCGACGCCGCTGACAACGCCCGCGTGCAGACCATCGTCAAGCCGACCGGCGCCGACTACGTCTTCGTCGAAGCCAAGTGACGCACTGGCGCGGGGCCGCGTAGCGGCTCCGCCTTTGCCAGTGCGTCATCCCCCCGCAGGCGGGGATCGCTCTGGCTCTGCTGCGGCTCTGGTTTGAGCTACAGCAGACCTGCCCAATCTGGAGGTTGCCAAGCGGCAGCATCCCCACGGGCGGAACGGTGTGGGGCGGCGGCATTGCCGTCACCCCAACCCCGGCAAAACCAGTATCCGGTAAGCTTGCTGTCGGCGCTGCCTTTGGCAGGCCATGAACAGCAGGACCGATGAACCGGCAGGCGCCGGTTGCAAGCCCCGCTCCGACGGGAACACCGCAACAATGTCTTTGAAAATCAACGAGCTCTGCGTCAACTGCGACGTCTGTGAGCCGGCCTGTCCCAACCAGGCCATCGCAATGGGCGAGACGATCTACGTGATCGATCCGGCCCGTTGCACCGAATGTGTCGGTCATTTCGATGAGCCGCAATGCGTGGTGGTGTGCCCGGTCGAATGCATCGACCCGGACCCGGAAATCGTCGAAACCGAAGATCAGCTGCTGGCCAAACTGGCCGGTCTGCAACGCGATCACCCTGAGTTTTACCAATCGGAGAATCCAACGGCATGAAACTCGTTGCCCGTTCCCTGCTGCTGTTCGCACTGGTGCTGTCACCGGCTGCGTGGGCAGCCGATACCGTACCGGCCCGCGCCGCACACCCCGATGGCGCGGCAATTGCCAGTGGCCATTCGCTGGCGACCCAGGCCGGTATGGAAATCCTTGGCAAGGGCGGTAACGCGTTCGATGCCGCGGTGGCCGTGTCCTCCACCCTGGCCGTGGTCGAGCCGATCAGCTCGGGCCTGGGCGGCGGCGGGTTCTTCCTGCTGCACGACGCCAAGACCGGCAAGGACGTGATGCTGGATGCGCGCGAGACCTCGCCCGAATCCGCCACGCCGGAGCAGTTCCTGGACAAGAACGGCAATCTGGACCGTGACCGCTCGGTCAATGGTCCTTGGTCGGCCGGTATCCCGGGCTTGCCGGCGGCGCTGGTGAAACTGGCGCGTGAGCATGGCAAGTTGCCGCTGAGCGAGTCGTTGGCCCCGGCCATCCGCGTCGCCACCGATGGTTTCCCGGTGTATGCACGCATGGCCCGTGGTTACGCCAGCCGCCGCGAAGTGATGGACCGTTACCCGGGTACCCGTGAGGTCTACCTGCGCAATGGCAAGCCGATTGCCGAGGGCGACATCTTCAAGCAGCCGGAGCTGGCGCACACGCTGCAGCTGTTGGCGACCAATGGCTTTGACGGCTTCTATCGCGGCGAGACCGGGCGCAAGCTGCTGGCCGGCGTGAAGCAGGCCGGCGGCCGCTGGACCGCCGAGGAGCTGGCCGGTTATACGGTCAAGACCCGTGAGCCGATCGTGTTCAATTACCGCGGCTGGAAGATCACCACCGCCTCGCCGCCGTCCTCCGGTGGCATTGCGTTGGCCTCAATGCTGCAGATCCTGGAGCCCTGGGATCTGAACAAGATGGATCAGGCGCACAGCACCCATCTGGTGGTGGAAGCGATGCGTCGTGCCTATCGCGACCGTACCTTCTTCCTCGGCGATCCCGACTTTGTCGATATCCCGCAGAAGGTGCTGACCAGCCGCGATTATGCGCAGGGCCTGCGCGCGACCATCCACCCGGAAAAGGCCACCCCCAGCGACCTGCTGTCGGGTAACCCGACGCCGCTGGAAGATGATGAGACCACCCATTTCTCGATCATCGACAGCGAAGGCAACCGCGTTGGCGGTACCCAGACGGTGAACCTGCTGTACGGCTCGGGTCTGATCCCGGCCGGCACCGGCGTGCTGTTGAACAACGAGATGGACGACTTCGCACTGAAGCCGGGTACGCCCAATGCCTTCGGCGTGATGGGGTATGCAGCCAACGCGCCGGCCAAGGGCAAGCGCATGCTCAGCTCGATGACGCCGACCTTCATGGAGAACGATGACAAGGTGGTGGTGATTGGCACGCCGGGTGGCAGCCGCATCATCACCATGGTCCTGCTCGGCATCCTCGGCTATGACGCCGGGCTGGACGCACAGCAGGTAGCCGCCTTGCCGCGCTATCACCACCAGTGGTTGCCGGATGAGATTTCGGCTGAGACCGGTGCGTTCTCGCCGGAAGTCGCCAAGCAGTTGCAGGCGATGGGCCACAAGGTTGAACTGCCGGGCGACTCGGCCGAAGGCGGCCGTGGTTCCAGCCACGTCTGGGGCAACCTGCAGACGGTGGAGTGGGATCGACGCAGCAATGTACTCAGTGGCGGCAGCGATCCGCGTAACCCGGTAGGCAGTGCCGAGGTCCGCAAGTCGGGAAAGGCCAACTGAGCTAAACAGCAAGCCCCGTTTCGGCGGGAATGCTGTTCACTTGAACGCTTGAGTCCCCCAGAATCCGATGCCAGTTGCTGGCATCGGATTTTTTGTGGGAGTGGCGTCAGCCGCGAAGCAGGTAAATCATCAGTCGGCACAATTACCAAGGGCTTCAGCGGCGTCAGC
>NZ_JBRREK010000065.1:0-18747 GCF_056760235.1 Stenotrophomonas sp. STEN018 | reverse complement strand
GTTTGAATACATTGAGCGGTTCCACAACCGCCGGATGCGACGGAGGACCGCCAAGCGCGATCTGAAGTTCTCAACCCTTTCATAACTGTCCGTGATTTCGGGGGTGAACCCTTTGGAGCGGCTTAGGAGTTTGGCTCAGCGAACTCGAGGGGAAGTTAAGTGCAAGTTCCTACCGTCGCTATGGGTGCTGGCTCAGATGCTTGGCGTGAGCCTGCAGCATGTTCGGAGGCACTGGATGGAAGAGTTTGACGAGTATGAGCAAGCTGTCGATGCCGCAGAGAAGCCTTGGCAGCGGAGAGTTGATGAGTGGCACCTTGGTGCCGCCAGTTTTGTGAGCGAAAGCTGTATTGATCCGTGGGACGTATTTGACGCTGGCTGGGTGGCAGCGGAGATTACAAAGCGAACCAAAGGGGTGAGTCTTGGGGTGTTCGCTGCGACGCGGAGTCTCCAGATCCTGAGGATTAGAGAGGACGTGAGTGCCCCGGAAGGCTGGGAGTTCAATCAGGCTGATGGTGAGCACCGTTCCCTTGAGCAGCTCGGAAACTAGCCGCTAGTACCCACGAGGAGTTGGATATGCTAATCGGCGTCACGCGTTCCTGGTCAGCTAATGCGTGACTGTGGCTGAGCGTGGTCATACTGATCCATCGATGTTTGGGTCACATGCTACGCCCCTATAGGTTGCGTCAGAGTGCCCACGATGAAATTCGGAGCTAGCAAGAAATGAAATCGGCTATCCCACATGGTGTTAACGCAATTCTCTTTGATGTATATGGAACACTCCTTGAGATTCCCCGCCCAACGCGTCCCTTTCGAAAGTTGTATGAGATAGCTTGCTTTCAGGGCAGTCGAATGCCAGCGAACGTGAAGAGCGAAATGATGTCGAAGCGAATGACGCTCCGTGAGACCGCAGAATGGTTGGGTGTTCAAGTCTCGATCGAGAGTCTTCAAGCATTGGAGCGGGAGTTGGCGGAAGAGCTCGATTCCATCAGGGCTTTTCCTGAAGTACCCGGAGTCCTAAGTGCGTTGCGCGAAAGCGGCTACACCTTAGCGGTCTGTTCAAATCTTGCCGCTCCCTACGTCGAGCCGGCCAGGAATCTGCTGGCGCCCTATATCGATGTGGCAGTTTGGAGTTGCGACGTGGGTCGGGTTAAGCCGGAACCCGAGATCTATCTCCTGGCAGTGGAGAAGATGGGTCTGTCAGTCGATGAAGTACTTATGGTCGGGGATACATATCGCACGGACGTTGCTGGGCCCCTAGCCGTGGGGCTGCGGGCGAGGTTGCTGGATAGAGGAAATCGCGATAATAACGCAACTGTTTGTTGGTCAACACTCGAGGCCTTGGTTTCATCCGAGTTCCCCTGCCGTCCAGACCACCAGTAGTATGCGGTCGGCAGTTTCTGTCTGCTTTAGATTATGGTGCTTCATACGACCCGAGGCAGACATGCGCTGTCTACAAAGAACTCGGCCATTCAATGGGCTATATATCCGAAAATGAGCTATTTCAGGGAAAGCATCTAGACATGACCACCGTCTATATAGATGAAAGCGGCCACAGTGGGGACATGATCAACAGTGGCAATGCTTACAATTTCAAGGACCAGCCCTATTTTGCCTTGGCTGGCATTGGCCTTGAAGACGGTCATGATTGGGAAGGCCGCATCGATGAGCTGCGGAGCCGTCACCGCATTGCTGCCGGTGAACTCAAATCCAAGTCGCTGACCGCCAAGACAAAATTTTCGGCCGAAGTCATCCACGCCTTGCTCGACCAGCGCGCTCCGCTTTTCATCGAGGTGGTCGACAAGCGCTTCTTTATCTGCGCCAACATCACCACGTTCCAGCTCTTGCCCCCGTGTGTTGGCTATCTCGAATCGATGCGGTCACATTTCATCAAGAACACAGTGGCGGATTTTCTGTACTTTCACGCATCCGAGCGCGTCCTCGATACATTCGTCGCCTTGTGTTTGGCGCCGGGTGACATCACGCTACGCGCCTCATTCGCCATGTTGCGCGGCATGGCCACAGATCAAGGTTATACCGGATCGGGTGGGCAGATCGCGCAAGTCGTTGCCCATATGGCGCAGGACGCTGAAGCCGAATATGGCGACCTGCTTGAAAAGGATGGCGAAGCCTGGCTGCGATTTCTTCCCCCTCCTGACCTCAACAAACATGCGAAGCAGGTCTGGATGCTGCCTAACTTGACATCATTTACGAATATCTACGCTCGAATAAATCGCTACTACGGCAGACGCTTGTCCGGCATCCGCTTGGTGCATGACCAGCAATTGGAAGTAGAAAATATTCTGCGCCAAGGAAAATTGATGGCGGAAACCCTGAGCCACTCCGTGGACCCGCCCTACACCCCGCAGTCCGACTGCAGATTCGAAGAAAAAGCTAGTATAGAGTTTGTGCAGTCGCATGAGGCTATCGGCGTGCAAATGGCCGATGTCGTTGCCGGCACCGTGATGCGTTACTTTCGCGACACGGACGCCGGCACGCCTGTATCGAGCGAACTGCGCGAGGCCATGATGCGACTCATCGACGAAGGTGATGAACGAAGGGGTTGGGGCCTCAATCAAGTCGTAGCCACTGCCAACGTCCGACATGCCGAATGAGTGATTCAGCCTTGGGGGCGGCGACCACAATGGTCCACCCCTTGCGACTGATACCTACGAGTATCGGAGCATCAAGGCAGTGAGGCGGCTAGCGCTATTTCGAAGGTGGACGCCTTGTCCCTCAAAACGTGATCCAGCCGTCCGAACATATTTCGAAGCTCCTGCCGGTAGGCGACCTTCGTGTGCAAACCCGTCCCGACGATCACAGCGGTAAGGAAGGACGCTGCAACATCCGCTGTCGTCGGATTGCTCTGGAGCCTTACATGACTGCGAATAGCGATTTCCAGCAGATACGTCTTAAATGACGCCGATAGCTTTTCACTCGGAATGATGTCTTGGAGCATCGCCCCCAGTACCTTGGTGGCTTCCTTGGAAATGTAGTGGCGATCGAAGCCTGCGGCTGTACGGGTCGCAGGCGGGATATCTGAATCATCCATGTGCGTGCACTGTTCAGCCCAATCCGTGGCGATACCTACCAGGCGGTAGAGCAGGTAGTGGAAAGGCGTTGGCCACTCCAGATAGATCTCTTCGTCGATCGGTCCAGACATTTGCTTGAGGATCCCTTCGGCGAAGTTGTTGAAATAATGCAGCCACATATGGTCTTGCAGCCCCTGGTGGATGCCTTCGTGCAGCATGATCTCGAAGAGGGTGATGCCTGAATTGATAGGGCAGCGAAACCGCCCGCTCTCTGCATAGGAGCCCAGAGGTTTGTTAAGCCTCTCGGTCAAATGCTTATCTTCATCCAATCGGCGGTGTATGGACTCGCCTGTAGCAGCCTCCAGACCGTTTTTCACAGCCTTCGCTGCATCGGCAAAGAAGAAGCGAAGTAGCCGATTGCTTTCCGGCAGGTACAAGCGTTTTCCTCCATCGAGGTTCTGATTATTTTTCAGCTCAACGTAGAGGCGGCTTCCCGTTGCGTCCAAGAGCGCGTCGATGTAATGCGCAATGAAGTCGGAGCGTATCGCTTCGTCCGCTTCCAACAGTTTGAGGCAGAAATGTGGGTGTGCCTGCGCTAGGTGAACGGTCAACTCAGGTGAGGTGACCAGGTTCAACAGGATCTCCTGGGCTTGAAGACTGGCCTGGTCGCGTTCTGCACACCTGGATTTCAATGTGTGCAGCAAGCGGCGCCACTGTTTACGCCACGCTGAAGGAGGATTGGGGGCTTCTCCACGCAGGAGCGCGGCTAGCTTGTCCAGCTCATCCTTCGAATTTTCCCGGCTTTCGATCCAGCGCACCAGCCAGGACCGTTGCTGGGCCAGGGAAATGAGTGTCGGCAGTTGGGGTTCCACCAGTAGCACCAGCTCGTCGTAGCGTCTGGTGAGGTGCAGATTTTCGATCAGCTCACGAAAGACGTGGATTCGGCCTCGGGCCAGTTTCGGAGTGCATGTTCGCCAAAAGAAGTACAGTGCCACTGAGAGCAGCAGCAGATACACCGCACTGGAACTGTCGAGCCCCCATTTCCAGGGCCCCAAGCTGTAGTACAGCCCAAGTTGCTCCAAGGCCGGGGCGAACACTAGGTAGTGGACAAGAAGGAGCACGGATCCCCCCGCGACCCAATCCATCCAAGTCGTGCAGAAGCGAAGTCGGAGTCGGTTGGTGGGAGAGATGAGCGCCCACACGGCGGCGATGACACCCAATATGGCGAGCAGGCCGGTGGTGTCAATTTGGGCAGAGGTTGTCATTGGCGCTATTGCATCCTTCCGTGGGTCGATAGGATTGCACTCAGGTGCAATCGACGTCCATACCAGCGCATGGCGTCAGGGCAAAAAACCGATATTTGTTTTGACGGCCCCCTGGCCTGATCCCCAATCTGCTCCAGCATCAGTTCAACGTATAGCGGCCTAATGAGGGCGACGTCGACCCAATAGCTAACCTAGAACGCGCCGATTTATTGTGCCATGCTCTCGATAGTTGAGCATTGATGAAATTATTTAAATATTTTTGAGGTGCCTATGCACTTAGTTTTGGATACAAACATCCTCCATCAGGAGAACCTGTCGTCAGCCAATATGAAGACGCTTTTGCGCCTTGTTGAGTCCGGGTACGTCACGATCTGTATACCGGAGCTTGTTCGACGCGAGTACGTCACAAAGATTGTCTCCGAATGCACCGCCAAGCTTCAGTCCGCGTCCAGCCATCTAGAGAGCGTAGGGCGGATAGCGCGTATTAGTAGCTTGTATTCCAAGCTGAACGAGCTTCAAGGGGAACTCATTCAGATGAAGTCGGAATTGGCTGGTGCGTATGAGACTGATTTCGGTCGCTGGTCTGAGGCCTATCGTGTTCAAGAGCTCCCGTTCGAATCAGGAATGATTGGCTCTGTCCTGAATGACTACTTTGTGGGCGCCACCCCCTACCGGAGTCCAAAGTCGAGGGAAGATATACTTGATTCCATGATTGGAAAGTCAGTTGATGCTCTGATCGGTCTCGTTGGTGACGTGGGAGTTGTCGTGAAAGACGGCACTTTCATGCGGCACTGGGAGCGGCAAGGTGGCGCGAAAGTCTTCGCATCCATCGAAGACTTTCTACTATTAGATGAGTCTAGGGCAGAGCTCAATCGCCTCGATATCGAGGCCAAAATCGGTACCCTCTTGACAGCCCTTACCGACGCGAAGGGGGCTCTTGGGGAGTTCGTCAAGGGGAGCCAGAATTTGCTGGACACAATCTACTTGGAGGAAGGCGAGGTCACTGGAGTAGAAGTACTCGATATGGACTGCTTCGGCGTTCGCGTTAATGGCCCGAAGGTTGGCGATGTCACATCGCTTCAGCTTGAGCAGCTTGAGTACCTCGGCAAAGGACAGGTCGCGGTGACATTTGTTATGGAGGCAAAAGCTCAGGTCGATTACTGCGCGAGCTATATGGACTATTTGGACCATGAGCGGGATGAATCCATAGAAGTGAAATCAATGAATGGCGTCGGCATATGTGATCTTAAAGAGATTCGGCCAGTTCGAATCGCCGGAAAGCTGATCATTAACATCGGACAAGAAGGCGACGTTGACGTGATGCGGGCCGCAATTACAGCTGGAGATTTTCCTGACGAAGGTTTGGAGTTCGAAGCCGCTACGGCGACATTGCTCTCCACTTGAGTTTGAGGTGCACATGGCGGTGTCTACTAGCGACCCGATGCGGACATTAGATGTCCGCGAATGGCCGGGGGATTCGTTTCGGCAGATAAATAGCTGGGCCTCTAAGCATGCATAGTCGAGATTTCCTTGCAAAGCTTGAGTGTCATCTGCACAAGGTCGATGACATTGAGTTGGTAGTATTGAAGGGGCACTTAATCCTAGAGCAAGCTCTGAATCAGATGCTCTTAGGCCACATTGATTCCGAGAAAAGCCTGAATGATCTTTCGCTTACATTCTCAAAAAAGCTTGATTTGCTTGTTGCGCTGACCGGAGGTGGCTGGGAAGAGGAGGTCTCGCAGTTGAGGGAGGTCAATAGGATTCGCAACAAGCTGGCCCACCAACTCGAGTTCAAGCCGTTCCACCCCGCGCTTAAGAAGTGGGCATGTTGCGTTGTAGGCTACACACCAAGGACGCTGAATGACAGGCGCACTTTCCGTAATACACTCAGCAAAGCTTTCTACTTACTTTGTGGAATTCTCGTAGGCCGAGCTTCTGTGCTGCAGGATTTTCGCGAGAGGCCTATCAAATAGTTTCAAGCCGACGCTGCATCGAAGGGGGGGCTGAACTCTGAAGATGGCAGTCATATGCAGCTTTGCCAATTTTTATGGAAGAACAGAAAAGATGATCGAATCAACCTATTGGCGCCAGGAGCTTCGGGCCGAATTGGCGTGGCTCAAAAGACATCGAGGTTACCGCAGGTGGTCGGAGAAGCAGATTGTGCTGTACGAGCGACGCCTGATGCTGGTGGCGTTTCAAGTGCGTTCTCTACTTGAGCGGCCGAAGGTAAATGATCGTGCTCGTAACGCGAAGATGCCTGTGGTTCGATATAAGAAGATAGGGGGTAGGCCGTTCACTTTCATCGGCGCAGGCTTCCCTGAAGATCGATTTGACTTGGAAAATCCGGAACAGTCACAGCTTTCCGTCATCGACGTTTGCAGTCAACTTATTCATCACTACTGGATGCAGACATGGTCAGAAGGTACTGCCTTTAAGGGCATGCTTGTATTTTCAGATTTCATGCGTCACAAGTGGGCTTATGAATTTCTTATTGAGGATTTGATAGGTCTATTCACTGTCTTTGCCGATGACAATTCAGCAGTTGTGGAGCTAAGTTTTCTTTGGAACGACAAGAAGCAGGACTATGTGGCTCAGTATGCGCGTTAACGATCTGCCGGCTAGCAGTTCGTCCAAGCCGCCGTATGGCAGCACGGCTTAACCCTGGTGTTGGATCATGTTATGGAGCATCTCTGCTATCTGTGTGGAGAACCGATAACCTCGGGCCAATTAGTGACCGGCGACCATGTGGTGCCGGTTGTATTCCTCGGGAAAAAGCAGCCAAAGCTTCCTGGTTTCGACTACGCAGGACGAATTCCAACCCACCAGGCGTGCAACAACCAATTTTCAGATGAGGCATTTTTCAGGCAGTCGATTCATCTGGTTGAGCTGGTCCAATCGCGTCAAATGCATGGCGTACTCCAGAGTTCAGAGTACGCCGGTATCGAAATTGTTCCCTTCACACCTGATCAGGCCCCCACCTTCACGAACCGTGAGTTCAGAAGATTCAGCTTCATCGACGCGCGTGAAGTTGATACAGAAACCCTGAAGAACCCCGTATTTTATGAGGACAAGAAGAAGGTTAACCTTCTCAGGATCGCAGTTCAGGCGGCCATCAGTGTAAAAGCTAAGAGCGCCGCCGCTCTCCTTGTCAAGCGCAAGCTGAGGCGCGTTCCCAGCTTCTGGAGAATTTACGCGTCACCATTTGAGCTTGAAGGCTCACCAGATCTTTGCAAGTACTTCGGATTAGAGAAGCCCTTCGGGCCTACCACCCGGGCCTCCCTGCGACAGGTGCGCCCCGACGAGTGGCTTGTCGTGTATCAACACAGGTCCCTGTTGACCTTTCTACTATTCGCTTTCCACGACGCTGAGTTGGAACCGCGGCAAGTCCTTGACACTCCTGGGTGCGAGATCCACGCCTATTCCGGCAGCACTCTGAATAGCCTTATAGGGCATCAATGGCACATGGTCTAAAGCATTAAGCCAAGTCGAAGCCGCTTCACCGCCGGCTTAATCCCAGGGTTGTGAATGTCCTTCCCTTGGCCAAAGCGGTCGGTGTTGCAGGTGTGCGTCGGAGTGTCATCATGGCACCAAGAACGGCATTAGCCATAGTCTGTACAAGTACGACTAGCCATAGTCTGTACGTGAGGCACAAAGTATGCCTATCCGTACACAAGAAACCGGTCGATTGGCATTTTTGATGACCCCAAAATATACTATCCCCCAGTACAGGATACGGGCGCAGCCATGCCGCACTCCCCCGAAGAGAAGAAAAAGGTCCTGGCCCGGGTCAAACGCATCCGCGGTCAGTGCGATGCGCTGGAGCGGGCGTTGGAGGCCGGTGCCGACTGCAATCCGGTGCTGCAGCAGATCGCGGCCATCCGCGGCGCAGTCAACGGGCTGATGTCCGAGGTGATGGAGGCGCACCTGCGCGAGGAGTTCGGCCAGCCGGCACGCTCCGATGCACAGCGCGCCACGCGTGTAGCCGAGATGTCATCCCTGATCCGTTCCTATCTCAAATAATTCCGGGCGGCGCCTTGCGCTGCTCTTCGTCATTCCCGCAGGAGAAAATCATGAAATCACGTGCCGCCGTTGCCTTTGGTCCGGGCCAGCCGTTGCAGATCGTCGAGATCGATGTCGCGCCGCCGAAGGCCGGTGAAGTGTTGGTCAAGATCACCCATACCGGTGTCTGCCATACCGATGCGTTCACCCTGTCCGGCGATGACCCGGAAGGCCTGTTCCCGTGCGTGCTCGGTCATGAAGGCGCCGGCATCGTGGTTGAAGTGGGCGAGGGCGTCACCTCGGTGAAGGCCGGTGACCATGTGATTCCGCTCTACACCGCCGAGTGCGGCGAATGCCTGTTCTGCAAGAGCGGCAAGACCAATCTGTGTACCGCCGTGCGTGCCACCCAAGGCAAGGGCGTGATGCCGGATGGCACCAGCCGCTTCTCGTACAACGGCGAGCCGATCTATCACTACATGGGCTGCTCCACTTTCTCCGAGTACACCGTGGTGGCCGAAGTCTCCCTGGCCAAGGTTAATCCAGAAGCCAACCCGGAACACGTCTGCCTGCTTGGCTGCGGCGTCACCACCGGGATTGGCGCTGTGCACAACACCGCCAAGGTTGCCGAAGGCGACAGCGTCGCGGTGTTCGGTTTGGGTGGTATTGGCCTGGCAGTGATTCAGGGCGCGCGTCAGGCCAAGGCTGGTCGCATCATCGCCATCGACACCAATCCGTCCAAGTTCGAGCTGGCCAAGCAGTTCGGTGCCACCGATTGCGTCAACCCCAAGGACCACGACAAGCCGATCCAGCAGGTAGTGGTGGAGATGACTGGTTGGGGGGTGGACCACAGCTTCGAGTGCATTGGCAACACCAACGTGATGCGTGCGGCGCTGGAATGCGCGCACCGTGGCTGGGGCCAGAGCGTGATCATCGGTGTGGCCGGTGCCGGACAGGAGATTTCCACCCGACCGTTCCAGCTGGTCACCGGCCGCAAGTGGTTGGGCACCGCATTCGGTGGCGTGAAGGGTCGCAGCCAGCTGCCGGGTATGGTCGAGGATGCGATGAAGGGCGATATCGAGCTCGCACCGTTCGTGACCCACACGATGGAGCTGGACAAGATCAACGAAGCCTTCGACCTGATGCACGAAGGCAAGTCGATCCGCTCGGTAATCCATTACTGATTCAAGCGTGTGGGAGCGGCGTAAGCCGCGAAGCTCATAGCTCGTCAGCCATACAACACCCCAACCCCCAAGGATTTAAAAACCATGCAACGACTCGAACACCGCGCCTGCTTCGGCGGCTGGCAGGACGTTTACCGGCACGAATCCAAGGTGTTGGGTTGCGAGATGACGGTTGGCGTGTACCTGCCGCCGCAGGCCGAGCACGGTCCGTGCCCGGTGCTGTACTGGCTGAGCGGTTTGACCTGCACCGAGCAGAACTTCATCACCAAATCCGGTGCGCAGCGCTATGCGGCCGAACACGGCATCATCCTGGTGTCACCGGATACCAGCCCGCGTGGTGAAGCGGTCGCTGATGCAGAGGGTTACGACCTGGGCAAGGGCGCAGGCTTCTACCTCAATGCCACGCGTGAGCCCTGGGCGCGGCATTACCGCATGTACGACTACATCGTCGACGAGCTGCCGGCATGGGTGGAAGCCAATGTGGCCGCCAGTGATGTACGTGCGATCAGCGGGCATTCGATGGGCGGGCATGGTGCATTGACCATTGCGTTGAAAAACCCCGGCCGCTATCGCAGCGTGTCAGCGTTCTCGCCGATCGTGGCACCGTCGCAGGTGCCGTGGGGACAGAAGGCATTTGCTGCCTATCTTGGTGACGACCGCGAAGTGTGGAAAGCGTATGACGCTAGCGAACTGGTTATGCATGCGCAGGAGAAGCTGCCGTTGTTGATTGATCAAGGCGGCGCTGACGAGTTCCTTGAGAACCAGTTGCGCCCGCAGTTGCTGCAGGCGGCATGCGAAGCGGCGGGGCATCCGCTTGAACTACGCATGCAGCCGGGCTACGACCATAGCTATTATTTCATCAGCAGTTTCATCGGCGATCACATCGCGCACCACGCCAAGGCGATGCGCTGAGGAATGATGGTAGAGCCGAGCCATGCTCGGCAGAGAAATCCTGTAGTGCCGGGCCATGCTCGGCAGGCGCCTCGCTGGTAGAGCCCCAGCCGAGCACGGCTCGGCACTACGTTATGCTCCCTCCCTTTCGCGCAGCGAAGGGGAGGGTTGGGGAGGGGTTTGTGTTTCGCTTGCAAGGCTCTTGCCGAGCATGGCTCGGCACTACGGGTCGGGTTTCGGTGGCGGGGTCTGGGTCACGTTGTCGCGGCGGTCGTCGCGCTATCGTGCGGGCATAGCGCCTGCTTGATAGGGAATGCATGCCGGTAGTACTGGTCCTGCTGTTCGTCCTCTGCCATGGCCTGGTCCTCGCTGTTGGGTCGGGCCCCGCTGGCGTCGGTTCCTTCATCTTCCTGGTGGCAGCGCCGCTGCTTGCTGCCTGCAGCTGCGTTTGGCGTGCTCGCCAGGATCGGGCAGCATTGGGTTGGTACGCAACGGCGCTGGCGATGCTGCTATGGGCAGGCGGCATGGCACTCAATCTGGTCGATGCACTGGGGGCGGGCCGTGCCGATGTCACGCCGCGTGCCAGCATGTTGTTGTATGTGCTTTACGCCGTGCCGCTGGTGTTCATCCTTGCCCGCGCACGGCGCGAGCGCACCAGCATCAGCCTGATTGATGCTGCGATGGCAGCGCTGTTGGGAGTGCTGTTCTTCGTGCATACCGGCTTCTTTGCCGACCGCGTCGATGTTGACGAGCAGGCGATGCGCAACATGCGCTACATGTTTGATATCCAGAACCTGTGCATTGCCAGCTTCGCAACCGTGCGCTGGCTGGCCGGTGATGTGCCGGAGTGGCGCAGTTTTTTTCGAGTGCTGGCGTTGTATGCCGTGGCGTATCTGTTGGTGGCCGGCTACATCAACCACTTCACCTCCGAAGATTCCTTCGGTGCGTACAACGATGTACTGATCGATTTGCCATTCCTCCTGTTGATGTTGCTGGCCGTGCGCAGGGTATCGGCACCGGTCTTCGTGCCGGAACCGCGGTTGTCGCGGTTGGTGCAGGCTGGCGGCCCGATGATCCTGCCTCTGTTGCTGCTGGTGGTGGGGACCTTGGTGGTGGACCATGCGCGGCTGTTGGCTGTGACCGGTTTCGTTGTCGCTACCATTGGCTTCAGCCTGCGCAGCACGCTGCTGCAGATTGACCTGATGGAGCGACAGGCCGCACTGGACCAACTGGCGAGGCAGGATGGCCTGACCGGTGTGGCCAATCGCCGTCAGTTCGATGCGGTCCTGCAGACTGAGGCCAGCCGCGTACATCGCAGTGGCGCCGGATTGGGTCTGCTGCTGGTCGATATCGATCACTTCAAGGCATTCAATGATGCGCACGGCCACCCGGCCGGCGATCGTTGCCTAAAAGCTGTTGCCGCGCGGCTGCAGGCCAATGTCCGGCGTGCGGGCGATTGTCTGGCGCGTTACGGCGGAGAAGAGTTTGCGGTGATCGTGCCGGACTGTGGAAGGGAAGATGCAGTCGCCCTTGCTGAGAACCTGCGGCTGGCCATCGAAACACTTGCGTTGCCGGAGGGGCCGGTCAGTATCAGCGTTGGCGTGGCTTTCCTGCAGTCTTCAGTCAAGGTACCTACGACGCAGCTTCTGGACGATGCCGATGCAGCGTTGTATGCGGCAAAACGTGGCGGCAGGAACCGTGTGTCGGTACGAGATGATGTGGTGGTGGGCTTGTGATGATCGTTCGATGCGGGGTCCAGCCTTGTGGGAGCGGCGTGAGCCGCGAAGCTGGCAAACCTGAAGGTGGGAGCGACGCTGCGATTGCACACAGCGCTGTTGTTCGTTCTATCGTGGCTTCGCGGCTTACGCCGCTCCCACAAAAGCCCAACCCAGCCCAACCCAGCCCAGCCCAGCCCAGCCTTGTGGGAGCGGCGTGAGCCGCGAAGTTACCCAGCCTGACGTTGCGAGCAGTGCTGCAATTGCATGAAGCGCTGTTGTTCTTGCTGTTGTGGCTTCGCGGCTTACGCCGCTCCTACAACTGCAAGGTGAAATCCGTGTAGGCGTAACGGGTCTCGCGTAACACGGTGTCGCCTTGGTCAAGACTCAATGGCGTGCGGAACATCGGTCCTGCGCTGACGCAGGTGTGGAATTCGCCGTTTTCTCCGCAGGCATCGATGCCTGCAGGCAATGCATCCAATAACGTTTGATCGAATGCCCGGCCCGCAAAATTTGCATCCAATCGCTCGCTGTCCACGCAGCACAGCTGCGCGCGTAGGCCGCTCGCAATCATCTGCCGCGCCAGCACCGCAGTGTCACGGCCAAACAACGGGAACAGTGTCTGCCAGGCTTGCGCTGCATACTGCTGCTCGCGCCATAGCCGGATGTCTTCCAGTAAGAGGTCACCGAAGGCGATGGTTGCAAGGCCGGGCCAGCGCTGCTGTGCTTTGTCCAGCGCCGCTGTCATGCGCTGCAGATACAAGGCGTTGTCACAGACCTGCGGTATCCAGCTTTCCAGCAGCGGCAGCCCGGCCGCGCTTGCCTGGGCCAGCAATACTTCGCGGCGCACGCCCTGCATCGAGGAGCGTTCATAGCCTTCGGTCAGCGTGCTCAACAGCGCGACAACCTGGATGTCATCGCGTTGCTGGAGTTCGTGAAGTGCCCAGGCGGCGTCTTTTCCGCCGCTCCAGGACACCAGTACCGGTGTTCTCAACACTCAGCGCACATCGCGCAGTTCCCAGTGGCTGCCGGCCAGCATGCGCATGCGCTGCTTGAACAGTTCACCGGCCAGGCTGGTGGTGGCGACCAGGTCGATGCGCAGGTCGGACTGCTTGCCGGTGACCGTGGCGTTCGGGTCAATCGCGCCCAAGCCGGGGTCCACGTCGTCGGGTTCGTCCTGGGTAGCCTTCCAGCGTTCGAACAGCTCCGGCGTGCGCAGGGCGCTCTGCAGCTGCTCGGCGAAGGCGTCCGCGCCGCTGGCAGTGAACGATAGGCGTGGGTCGTTGCCGCGGGCCTTGGCCGGATCAGGCAGCGAGATTGAATAGAGAACGGACATGGGAGCCTCCTTGGTAGAGCGTCAGACTAGCGCGTCAAATGTAGTGATTTTGTCCAGATAGCGCGATTCGATCAGCTGCCGAACGTATGCGGTTCATCGGCAAAGCCAATGGTCACCGCGCCCTTGCCCACGTTGACCATGCCGGTCAGGCTCATCACCGCTTCCAGCAGGGCGACGCTGTGCTGATCGCAGGTATCGCGCAACTGCCGGTAGCCGGGCAGGGCGCGCAGCTCGTCCAGCGGGCCGCCGTAGCTGACGCATACCGTTGGGGTGATCAGGCCGCGCACCACACGCTTGCCTACGAAGTCGAACAAGGCCTGCACGGCAGGGTCGAAGCCCTTGATCTTGGCCACCGGCTCGGTATTGCCGCGGTAGCCATGCAGGATAGGTTTGATGTCCAGCGCGCTGCCGAGCGCGACGCTGAGCAGGCCAACGCTGCGGTCGCCCTTGTGGCGGGCACGGGCGCGCAGGTAGTACAGGTCGCGGGTGACCATGTAGCCGTGCACATTGCTTGCCACCAGTTCCAAGCGTTCGCGCATCTGCGGCACGCTGGCACCGCTGTCGCGCAGGCGCACGGCTTCCACCGCGCTCACCGCTTGTGCGGCAAACAGGTTCTGGGTGTCGATGACGCGCAGACTGAACGGTGAGTTGTAGCCGGCCGCCTGCCGGATCGGCTTGTACTCGTTGAGGATGCTGTAGCCGGCCTGCACCGCGTTGTCATGGATGGGGCTACGGGTGCGGGTGATGGTCATGCAGAACACCTGGTCGAAATCGGTAACCAGGTGGCTCAGGAACAGGTCGCGGATCTGCTCGGCGCTGTAGGGGATGGTTTCCGCCTCGGCACTGCGCTCGCTCAGCGGACCCTGCAGGAAGGCCAGGGTGGATTCCTCGTCGCGGTGGTCGGGGAGCACGGTGTCGCCGATCCGTACGCTGATGGGGAGCAGCACGATATTGTTGTGCTGCAGGTAGCCCTTGGGCAGGTCGCAGGCCGAGTCGACCACTATTCCGATTCGCATGCTTTGTATCCCCCGGTGGTCGTAACAGTCACGAAAGATAGGAACCCTATCTCAAAACCTGGGATGGAACAGGTGGTTTATGCGGACACCGTCGCAATCCCAGGTATGTTTTTTCACCTTTTCCTCATTTCATCGTCGGGGGTAGCCTATTAAGCTACTGCCAAGCAGCTGAGGCCCTGTCCCCGGATGCGACGACATCGGTGGGAAGTGTCATCGTCTGCGGGTAGGCGGTGAGCCAGGGATCAGTAATGGAAACTGCAAGTTCGGTAGTAGAGTTTTGGCGCGCGGCGGGTCCGCAGCGTTGGTTTGAGCGTAATGAGGCTTTCGATGCCCAGTTCCGGGATCGCTTCCTGGACCTGCACTACCAAGCTGCTCGGCGCGGCTGTGAGGACTGGCTGGAGAATGCCGAGGGCGCGTTGGCGCTGCAGATCCTGTTGGACCAGTTTCCGCGCAACTGCTTCCGTGGCACCGCGCACTCTTACGCTACCGACGGGCTGGCGCGGCATTACGCCACCCGCACCATCGAGGAAGGCTGGGATCGCGAACTGCCGCTCAAACTGCGGGCTTTCATCTACCTGCCGTTCGAGCACTCCGAGGATCCGCAGGACCAGGAGCGCGCGGTGGCGATGTTCGAGGTGCTCGGTGATCTGGAGTACCTGAAGTACGCCGAAGTGCATCGTGAAGTCATCCGCCGCTTCGGCCGCTTCCCACACCGCAACGCGGTGCTTGGCCGGATTCCCACTGCGGAAGAACTGCATTTTCTCGCTGAAGGTGGCTTTGCGGGCTGAGTGCGCGCGAGGGACTGCTGTGTTGCTGGTGGTGTTGGATATGCACCTGTCCGTCAAGCACTGATCATCGCGGTGCGCATGCAGTGCAGGGCTCACAAAAAGGCGCGGGCTGCATGTTTCTGATTTGCATGTGGGAGCGGCATCAGCCGCGAAGCCGACATTGCTGCAGCGATCGCTACCTTTGCGATCGGACGTTCTATCAGCTTCGCGGCTGACGCCGCTCCTACAAGGCAGTCAATCAGGTTGCCGTTCCCGCGCTTGTTCAACGCAAAAAAAAACGCCGGCTAGGCCGGCGTTTTTCGTGTTGCTGCAATGCGTTCCGATCAGTACTTCGGAACGCTGTTGTCCACGTTCTCCGACCAGGCATCAATGCCGCCGGTGATGTTGAACACATTGGTGAAGCCCAGTGCCAGGAACTGCGCGGCAGCCTGCGCGCTGCGGCCGCCGCGGTGGCACAGGAACGCCAGTGCGGTGTCCTTGGGCAGGGCTTCGAGCTTGGCGCGGTTGTCGCCGTCGAAGGTTTCGAAGCTACCGTTGATCGCGGCGATGGCGCGTTCGTCAGCCGGACGCACGTCCACCACGGTGATGGCACCGGCACGCAGCTGGTCGTCGGCGCTGCGCACGTCCAGGTCCTGCACCGGCTTGGGCGCGTTCGGGTTGTTGATCGCCAGGCCCTGACCGCGGATGTCGTCGACCCAGTCGATGGTGATGCCGTCGGCGCGACGCGCGCTGGATGAATCGAACTGCACGCGCAGGCCGTTGGATTCAGCCGCGATGGTGTTGTCGTCGAACGGGGCCAGCTGGAAGTTCGGCTGGAAGCTGGCATCGATGCTCAGCTGCAGCGCAGCGCCGGGCGAGTCGGCCAGTGCGCCCTTGAGCATTTCCACCGCAGCCGGGGTGACGGTGATCGACGGCGGGGTGCGGTCCGGCGCAGCCAGGCCGAGCAGGCTGCTCAGTTCGCCGCTGCTGGCCATCTGCAGGATGATGTCGCTGCCGCCGATCAGCTCGCCGTCCACGTACAGCTGCGGAATGGTCGGCCAGTCGCCATAGGCCTTGATGCCTTCACGGATTTCCTGGTCGGCCAGCACGTTGACATGGCCGAACTGCACGCCCAGGTCCTGCAGCGCGCCAACAGCCTTGGCCGAGAAGCCGCACTGCGGCATAGTCGGCTGACCCTTCATGAACAGGACGACGCGGTCGGCGCCGAGGATGGATTCAATGCGCGAACGCAGGGCGGGGTCCAGGGACATCGTGAACTCGTATAAGTGGTCGTAGACCAGCTGATTCTACGCTGCATGGCATCATGGGGAATGACTGCCCCGGAAACCCTGTATCGCATTCCCGTACACCCTTGGCGTTGGATGCCCTGGCTGCTTGTCTCGCAATTGCTGGTTGCACTGCTGTGGTGGCGGTTGGGCTGGATGTGGGGTTTGCCCTTGATGTTGCTCAGTCACGCCCTGTTTGTCGTACCGGTATTCCTCCCCAACAGCCGTTTCTATGCGCCGGTGACCAGCCGCGCGCCTGGCCAGGACGTGTGGCTGACAATTGATGATGGCCCGTCGGCGGAGACGCTGGCGGTGCTGGATCTGCTCGACCGGCATGACGCCAAGGCCACATTTTTCATGGTCGGCGAGCGTGCGCAGGCACGTCCGGAGCTGGTGCATGAGGTGCTGCGGCGCGGCCATGACCTTGGCAATCACAGCCATTCACACCCGCAGGCGCGCTTCTGGGCGCTGGGCCCGGTGCAGATGGCGCGAGAAATCGGCCACTGCCAGCGGGCGCTGACCGCCATCGCCGGGGCGCCGCCGCGCTGGTATCGCTCGGTGGTTGGCATGACCAACCCGTTTGTGGCTGTGGCGCTCAAGCGGCATGGGCTGGCGCGGATTGGCTGGAGCGCGCGCGGCTACGATGGCGTGAACTGCACACCGGAGGGCGTGGTCGCACGGATTGCGCCGGATCTGGCGCCTGGCGCCATCGTCCTGCTGCATGAAGGTGCCGCCCACGGCCACAACCTGGCCATCATCGACGCCGTGCTGCAGCAGCTGCATGCGCGTGGCCTGCGTGCCCGCCTGCCGCAGACAACAGCGTAGACTCGCCTCCCCGCCATTGCGCGGCGTTCTGGAACCGCACCATGCCTTTCTCCCAACTCGGCCTGTCTCCCTACGTGCTGCCAGCGCTGCAGCAGGCCCTGCAGCAGGCCGGTTATCTGGCGCCAACGCCGATCCAGCAGCAGGCCGTGCCCTTGCTGTTGAAGGGCCGCGATGTGGTCGCACTTGCGCCCACCGGTTCAGGCAAGACTGCCGCTTACGTGCTGCCGGCGCTGCAGCGCTTCTTCATGGCCACGCCACGCAAGCCGCGGGTGCTGGCCCAGTTGATCCTGGTGCCGACCCGCGAACTCGCCCTGCAGGTGAGCGATGTGTTCACCACCTTGGGCCGCGAGTTGCCGCGTCGCCCGCATCTGGTCTGTGCGGTCGGCGGTGTGTCGATCAATCCGCAGATGATGTCGCTGCGTGGTGGTGCCGACATCGTCGTGGCCACCCCGGGGCGCTTGTTGGATCTGCTGGCGCATAACGCCCTGTCATTGAAGCAGGTGCAGCTGCTGGTGCTGGATGAAGCCGACCGCCTGCTGGAGCTGGGCTTCGGTGATGAGCTGCGGCAGATCCTGGCTGAGTTGCCGGTGAAGCGGCAGACCGCTTTGTTCTCGGCCACGTTTGCGGCCGATATCCAAGCCTTGGCTGCAGCGGGCCTGCATGAGCCGCAGCGGCTGGAAATCGGCGAGCAGTCGGCGCCGGATATCGAGCAGCGTGCCATCCATGTGGATAGCGCCAGACGTGCCGAGTTGCTGCTGTCCTTGCTGGAAGATCCGCAATGGCAGCAGGTATTGGTGTTTGTCGGCAGCATCCGTGACGGTGACCGCTTGGCGTCGCAGCTGCGCAAGGCCGACATCAATGCACAGGCGCTGCACGGCGAACTGTCGCAGGGGCGACGCTTCCGCATGTTGCAGGATTTCAAGGATGGCCAAACGCGGGTGCTGGTCGCGACCGACCTGGCTGCGCGTGGCATCGACATCACCCGTTTGCCGGTGGTGGTGAATTACGACCTGCCGCGTGCGCCCGCGGACTACCTGCACCGCATCGGCCGCACCGGACGGGCAGGGGAGAAGGGGCTGGCGCTGAGCTTTGTCGATTCGGCGGCGATGGCGCATTGGCGTTTGATCTGCAAACGCCATGGGCTGCAGAGCACGACCGAAGTGATTGAAGGCTTTGAGCCTACGCTGGCAGCACCGGTGGCCAGCGTGGTCGCCGACGACAATGGCGGCATCAAGGGCCGCAGGCCGAGCAAGAAAGACCGCGCGCGTGCTGCGGCGGCGGAAAAAGCAGGGTCCTGACAGGACCTAAGGTCGGCTGGGGTGATACCTGTAGCAACTGTCTTGTCAGCCGGAGGCCATAGCGGCCTCCGCATCTCGTTTACGAGCATTGAGGATGACCAGCATCTTTCTCATAACCGCGACCAAGGCCACCTTGCCG
>NZ_JBRREK010000064.1:0-19554 GCF_056760235.1 Stenotrophomonas sp. STEN018 | reverse complement strand
CGGGGCCGGGTCCGCCGGGTTCGCCGCCCTGTGTTTTCCCCCGCGCGCTTTTCGTGTTCTGGGGCCTTTGTGTTTGTGTGCCCGCGTTAACCCCGCGAAGCCGATGTTCCATGGCGATCCGGCAATTCCATGCGCCGGAAGTCCACCAGCTTCGCGGCTTACGCCGCTCCTACAAACCACAAATCATGGAGCGCGGCGCTTACTGCGCCGGGAAGCCCGCTTCCGCCAACGCCTTGGTGAAGCTTTCCACCGGCAGGCTGGATTCGATCTTCACGTTCCTGCCGGGCAGGTCGATGTCGATGCTGGCGGCCGGGTCTACATCCTTGACCGTGGCGGTCACGCTGCGTGCGCAGCCGCCGCAGGTCATACCTTCGATATGCAGTTTCATGGGGTTTCTCCGTTGGGGTGCGGTGAGCATGAAGCTTGCCATGATGGCAAGGTCAAGCGATAAAGAACGCTTGACCCTCCCATCGTTGGAAGCTTTAAGGTGCCTCCAACAATAAAAATGGAGACGTGCCGATGAGCAGCATCGCCAGTCCGGGCAAGCAGAAAGCCGGCCCCGCCACCGAAGATCTGATGATCGAAGGCATGACCTGTGCCTCCTGCGTGGGCCGAGTCGAGCGTGCGCTGAAGGCCATCCCCGGGGTCAGCCAGGCCAGCGTCAATCTGGCCACCGAACGCGCCAGCGTGCAGACCGACGGCAGCGTGCCGCGCGAGGCCTTGGTGCAGGCGATACACAAGGCCGGCTACGAGGTCACCGCGCCCGCCGCGCAGGAATTGTTGATCGAAGGCATGACCTGCGCGTCCTGCGTGGGCCGTGTCGAGCGCGCGCTGAAGGCGGTGCCGGGCGTGCAGTCGGCCAGCGTCAACCTGGCCACCGAGCGCGCCAGCGTGCAGGGCACAGCCGATCCGGCCGCGCTGTTGGCGGCGATCGAAAAGGCGGGCTATACGGCCAGCGTGATCGGCAGCGCCGGCAGCAACGAGGATCAGCAGGCGCAGCGCCATGCCGATGACCTGCGCGTGCTCACCCGTGATCTGTGGATAGCCGCGGCGTTGAGCTTGCCGGTATTCCTGTTGGAAATGGGCGGGCATCTGGTGCCTGCCTTCCATCATTTCATCGCAGGCACGCTGGGCACCCAGAACAGCTGGCTGCTGCAGTTCGTGCTGGCCACGCTGGTGCTGGTGTTCCCGGGCCGCCGTTTCTACCAGAAGGGCATCCCGGCCCTGCTGCGCGCCGCACCGGACATGAACTCGCTGGTCGCGGTAGGCACCTTGGCCGCCTATGGTTACTCGCTGGTGGCGACCTTCCTGCCCAAGCTGCTGCCGGCCGGCACGGTCAACGTCTATTACGAAGCCGCCGCGGTCATCGTCAGCTTGATCCTGCTCGGCCGCGTGCTGGAGGCCAAGGCCAAGGGCCGCACCTCCGAGGCGATCAAGCGCCTGCTCAAGCTGCAGGCCAAGACTGCACGCGTACGTCGCGATGGCAGCGTGGTTGAGCTGCTGTTGGAGCAGATCAGCAGCGGCGACGTGATTGAAGTCCGCCCGGGCGAGCGCATCGCGGTGGATGGTGAGGTTGTCGACGGCGACAGCTATGTCGATGAATCGATGATCAGCGGCGAGCCGGTGCCGGTGCAGAAGGCGCCGGGCAGCAATGTCATTGGCGGCACCGTCAACCAGACCGGCGCGCTCGGCGTGCGTGCCACCGCCGTCGGCGGCGCAACCGTGCTGGCGCAGATCATCCGCCTGGTTGAACAGGCGCAGAGCGCCAAGCTGCCGATCCAGGCCATGGTTGATCGCATCACCCTGGTGTTCGTGCCGATCGTGATGGGGCTGGCGCTGCTGACCTTCGCGGTGTGGCTGATCTTCGGCCCCGAACCGGCGCTGACCTTCGGCCTGGTCAATGCGGTGGCGGTGCTGATCATTGCCTGCCCGTGTGCGATGGGGCTGGCGACGCCAACCTCGATCATGGTCGGTACCGGCCGTGGCGCCGAGCTGGGTGTGCTGTTCCGCAAGGGTGAGGCGCTGCAGCTGTTGAAGGAAGCGCAGGTGGTGGCGGTGGACAAGACCGGCACGCTGACCGAAGGCCGCCCGCTGTTGACCGATCTGCAACTGGCCGATGGTTTCCAGCGTAGTGAGGTATTGGCACGCGTGGCCGCGGTGGAAGACCGCTCCGAGCATCCGATTGCCCGCGCCATCGTCACTGCGGCACAGCAGGAAAACCTGCAGTTGCCGGCAGTGGAGGCCTTCGAATCGGTGACTGGCTACGGCGTGCGTGCGAATGCGGATGGCGTGCGTGTGGAAGTCGGTGCTGATCGTTTCATGCACACGCTTGGGCTTGATGTGACGGTATTCGCTGCCGAGGCACAGCGCCTGGGCGAAGAGGGCAAGAGCCCGCTGTACGCCGCATTGGATGGGCGTCTGGCGGCGATCATCGCGGTCTCCGACCCGATCAAGTCCGATACCCGTGCCGCCATCGCCAGCCTGCACGCGCTGGGCCTGAAGGTAGCGATGATCACCGGCGACAATCGCCGCACCGCTGAAGCCATCGCGCGCCAGCTCGGCATCGACGAAGTGGTTGCCGAAGTGCTGCCGGAAGGAAAAGTCGACGCGGTACGTCGGCTCAAGGCCGAGCACGGTCGCCTGGCCTATGTCGGCGACGGCATCAACGACGCCCCAGCCTTGGCCGAAGCCGATGTCGGCCTGGCGATTGGCACCGGCACCGATGTGGCGATTGAAGCGGCCGACGTGGTGCTGATGTCCGGCAGTTTGCAGGGTGTGCCCAATGCCATCGCGCTGAGCAAGGCGACGATGGGCAATATCCGCCAGAACCTGTTCTGGGCCTTCGTCTACAACGCCGCCTTGATTCCGGTGGCGGCCGGTGTGTTGTATCCGGTATGGGGCATCCTGTTGTCGCCGGTGTTCGCGGCCGGTGCGATGGCCTTGTCATCGGTGTTCGTACTGGGCAATGCGCTGCGCCTGAAGCGCTTCCGCGCCCCACAGATGGAAGCCTGAGGAGTGATGACGATGGAAGAGGGCATGAACATCGGCCAGGCCGCCAAGGCCTCGGGAATCTCCGCCAAGATGATCCGCTACTACGAGGACATCGGCCTGATCGGGCCGGTGGCGCGCACCGATGCCGGTTACCGTCTGTACGCACCGCGCGACATCCACACGCTGGGCTTCATCAAGCGCTCGCGTGACATGGGCTTCAGCGTGGAGCGTATCGGCGAACTGCTGGAGCTGTGGCGCGACCGCTCGCGCCACAGCGGCGACGTCAAGCGCATGGCGCTGGAGCATGTGCAGATACTGCAGCAGCGCATCGCCGAGCTGCAGGGCATGGTGCAGACCGTGCAGGCGCTGGCCAATTGCTGCGCCGGCGATGACCGCCCGGATTGCCCGATCCTGCGTGATATCGAGACCGGCGTGCCGCTGCACGGCGAAGCGTTGCCGACCACCTTTGGTGGCATCAGCACAGGTAAACGCACGCGCTGATTGCAGCGTGAATTTGCATAAATGAACAAAATGCGAGGTGCGCGCGCTGCGCGCGTGCCAGAAACAGGCTGAATAAAAGCCTAAAATCGCTGTTTTATTGCGTGGCCGGTTTCAGGGTTTGTTGGGGCGTCTAACGGAAAACTTACATCCGGACGCAGACAGCTGTTTGCTGTCGTGCCATCAAGCTCAGTAATGCAGAGGTAGTACCCCATGAAGACTTCGTTGATTGCCCTGGCGCTGGTTGCCGCCCTCCCGTTCGCCGCTTCGGCTGCTGACGGCCTGTCCTACAACTATGCCGAAGCCGATTACGCCAAGACCTCGGCCGACGGCAAGGCTGAAGGCTGGGGTGTAAAGGGTTCCTACGCGTTCCTGCCGAATTTCCACGCGTTTGGCGAATACACCCGTCAGGAAATCTCGCGCACCAACCTTGATATCGAGCAGTGGCGCGTTGGTGCTGGCTTCAACAAGGAAATCGCACCGACCACCGACTTCGTTGCTCGCGCTGCTTACGAAAAGTACGACGAGAAGTTCGCCCAGGGCCTGGATTTCAACGGCTACAGCGCTGAAGCTGGTATCCGCACTGCATTCGGCAAGCATGCCGAGGTGTATGCCATGGCAGGTTACGAAGATTTCAGCAAGAAGCACGGCATCAGCCCGGAAGGCGACTTCTACGGCCGTCTTGGTGGCCAGGTGAAGTTGAACCAGAACTGGGGCATCAATGGCGACATCAAGATGTTCAACAACGGTGACAAGCAGTGGACCGTGGGTCCGCGCTTCAGCTGGTAATACGCACTGACGCTTTGGCGTCATGTAGCGAAGGGAGGCCCGGCTTATGCCGGGCCTTTTCTTTTGGTTTTGGTTTGAGTTTTTTAGCTAAAAGCCTCCCCTCACCCCAACCCCTCTCCCGCGCGCGGGAGAGGGGCTCGCATTGCTTGCGCTCGTAGTGCACTAGCCCCTCTCCCGCCTGCGGGAGAGGGGTTGGGGTGAGGGCAAGCTCTTGCTCTGCTTCATGTAACACCACTGCAACCAAACTGCAGCAAAGTGCGCCTCAACCGGCACCGGCCGGAAGGACCTTGAGAATGAAAACCCGCCTGCTGCTCGCCGCAATGCTGTTGTCGACAACCCCGCTGGCCTGGAGCCAGCAGCGCGATTACCTGCCACTGGAGCAGCGTCTGAGCGCCGAGCAGCTGCAGCAGGTCGGTCTGAGTGCGCAGCAGCTGCAGCTGCTCAACCGCATGCTCAGCGAAACCACCCCGACAGTCGCAGCAAGCCCGCAGCAGCCCGCGCCGGCGCCGATGCAGATCGGTCTGGAAGAAGGTCCCGTGCACAGCCGCGTGCAGGGCGTGGTGGAAGGCTGGGAGCCGGGCACGGTGTTCGTGCTGGCCAACGGCCAGCAATGGAAGGTGCTCAAAGGCCAGATGCGCCTGCGCAACACCTTGCAGTCACCAGAGATCGCAGTGATACCGGGCATTGCCGGGCGCTGGTTCCTGCAGGTGGACGAAGACCTGCCGAAGGCGCGCGTTTACCGGATTCTGTAGACGTCAGGCCGCGCGGGCTTCGTGTGGATTTTGTGGGAGCGGCGTAAGCCGCGAAGCCACAATTCCCTTCGAAGCAGCGGATAACGCCATATCGGCCGAAGAGAATCTCCGGCGCCGATGCATCGTCAGCTTCGCGGCTTACGCCGCTCCCACATCCCACAGTCGCTTTACGCCGGCCGCACGCGCTGGGTCAGGCCCTTGAGGAAATTGCGCAGGGCCTGGTCGCCGCATTCGCGGTAATTCTTGTGGTCCGGCTGGCGGAACAGTGCCGACAGTTCCGGCTTGGACATCGGGAAGCCGGCGGCCTCGAAGATCGCATGCATGTCCATGTCCTTCAGTTCGAAGGCCACGCGCAGCTTCTTCAGCACGATGTTGTTGGTGATGCGCTTTTCCGGCGGACGCTGCGGCTGCGATTCGTCGCGACCACGGTAGTGGTAAATCAGGCCGTCCAGGAAGCGCGACAGCACCGCATCCGGGCAGGCTTCAAACAACGGCTCGTCGTCCTTGCGCAGGAAATCGTGCACCTGTGCCGCATCCACCTCGAAGCTGGGATCGGCCAGATGAATGGTGTCCACCACCATGCTGTCGCTGAGGTCGAGCATGTAGCGGATGCTGCGCAGTACGTCGTTGTTGATCATTGCCACTCCGGAACCACCGCGGCGGAGATGCCGGCGGGGGCATAGTGTAACGCCGCACCGGCGGGGCCCCAGCCTACAATCGGGGCTGGTTCAGCAAAATCAGCCCGCATGCACCCTCACGCCCCTGTTCCTGTGCCGCCCATCTGGGCCCGGTCTGCCGCGCTGTCGTTGGCGGGCCGGCAATGAGTTCACGCGCGATCCTGCACCTGTGCCTGCATGTGGCGGTGCCGGCCTTACTGGCCTGGTTGTTCTGGCGGCCGCAGTTCGGCAAGGCCTGGATGTTGCTGCTGCTGGGCTGGGTGATCGACCTGGACCACCTGCTGGCCGACCCTATCTACGCCCCCGGTCGCTGCAGCATCGGCTTCCATCCGCTGCATACCGCGCCGGCCATCGTGCTTTATGCGGGGTTGACCCTGCCCAAACGCACCCGTTTGTTCGGCATCGGCCTGCTGGTGCATATCGCGCTGGATGCGCTGGATTGCCTGTGGATGCACGCCGGGCGCTAGGCCGGCGCTCACCAGCCGCTGACAAGTGGTGTGCAGGCGGCTTACCAGCCGCTAGGAGTGGCGTGGGGCGGCTTACCAGCCGCCCGGAGGGGTGGGGGGCGGCTTACCAGCCGCCCCAGGGGCCGGGGCCAAAGCCCGGGCCCGGGCCGTAGCCATAGGAGCCGGGGCCTTCGCTCTTGCTGAGATGGATGTTCAGGTTCACCCGACGGCTCTCGCCCTCGTCGGTGTTGTAGTTCTTGCCCAGGTTCAGGTCTACGGCCTGCCAATTGCTGTTGCCGTAGGCCTTGGAATAGCCGATGCCGGCGCTGACCGCGCCATGCACCTGCAGTTTGTCGTCCATCACCTGGGCACCGGGGCTGTCCTTCTTCTCCAGCCCGCGGCCGCTGTGGTCACCGTAGTAGGTGCCCGGCGCGTCGCCCTTGTAGGTTTCGCCGAGGTAACGCAGCGGTGCCTGCGGCAAGCTCAGGTCCAGCCCGCTGGTTGCGCTGCCAGCATCATCCTGCGCCATGGCAACGGCGGGGGCCAACAACAGGGCGGCTATCAGGGATGTGCGGATCATGTTGCAGGTGCTCCGGTACGGGGGCCGCGCCGTGATGGCGAGGCAACATGGACGCTACCAGAAAAGGCTTGAACGATGGCTGTCAGATCCTGCTCAGGCGGTGGGATGGTCGGTATGCGGGGTGTGGATCAATGCCGAGGTATCAAAGCCCTGCTGTTGTGCGTAGGCGATGTAGTGATCGCGGGTGGTGGCATCCATCTGCGGCAGGCGTGCGAGCAGCCAAAGGTATTTGCGGTCCGGGCTGCCGACCAGGGCGGTGGTGTAGGCAGCGTCCAGCTGCATGATCCAGTAGTCACCCTTGCTGAAGGGAATCCAGCGCAGGCCCTCGGGCAGGAAGCTGACCTCCAGTTTGCTGTTGCTCTCATCGATCGGCTTGGCCTGGCCGATGGCTTCCTCCAGGTTGCCGCGGTGCAGGCAGCGGTTCTGCACGCGTACGCTGCCGTCTTCGTTGAGCGAGTAGTGCGCGGTGACGTCGGTGGCGTCTTCGGGCTCGAAGCGGATGGGCAGGCGGGCAACTTCGTACCAGATACCCAGATAGCGCTGCAGGTCTACATTCGGCACGGTGGCAAGGGGAGGGTGTTGACTCATGGATGACCTCATCGGCGTTCGCGCAGATTGCTGCGCCGGGCGTCCAGCTATAGGGCAGCAATGGTTAAGCGTTTGTGCCCGGAGGGTTGTTTCGCCGTTGTCGGCATCCCGGCATTCAGATACGGCAGGTTCTTCGCGCCGGACAAACATGGCTGCGCTAGGCTGCTGCCATCCGTAGACGGGAGTCCGCCATGTTTGTCGTGATCCTGCTCAAAGGGCAGAACCGCTATGCGCGCGAGCGTTGGGAACAGGTGCCTGAAGTAGTCGAGTACGAAGGGCATGGTTTCTCGTTGCGGGCTGGGCCACGCCAGCCGCTGCCGACCCACCAGCAATGGGAGCAGGTGGCGGTGTACGCCCCGGATGAGCTCACCGAGGAAGAGTTCCAGGAAATCTACGAGCTCAACCGCAGCCATATCGCCGAGCTGGCACTCAAGTACTGAGATGCTGGAGCTGTTTCGCAGGATGTTGGCGCGCGCTGACATATAGTTCGCGCAGGCGCGGTGGTCCGCGCGATCCGGTGTCTGCCCTTGCTTGCTCAACGTTTTTCACGCCCGCTGCGCGCATTGTTGTTGGTTCTTCTGGTTGCCTTGGGTGGTTTGGGCGCCAGTGGCGTGGTCTGGGCGGCGCCGGATGGTATTGCCGCCGACCTGAGCCCGCAGGCGCGTATCGAACAGGCCTCGCGCACCGTCGCAGCGGTCAAGCGTGCAGTCAACGATGCCGATGCACCGGAAACCCTGAAAACCCTGGCCGAACGCGCCAGCCAGGCGCAGCGCGAGGCCGAGGCCAGCGTTGCCGCGCTGCAGCCGGAGCTGAGCCAGCTCGATGCCCGTATCGAACAGCTTGGGCCGGCGCCCGAGGGCGGCGAAGATGCCGGTATCGCCCGCCAGCGCAAACTGCTGGACCAGCAGCGCAGCCAGATCGATGCCGACATCAAGCGCGGCAAGTTGCTGGCCGAGGACGCCAAGCAGGCCAACGAGTCCATCGAGAAAATGCGCGCCCAGCAGTTCGGCGAGCAACTCGGTCGCAAGGTGGCCTCGCCGTTGTCGCTGGCACTGTGGCGCGAGTTTGGTGAGCATCTGCCCGACGATTTTGCTCGCTTCCAGTCGTTGTACCGGCAGGCCAGCAGTGCGCTGCTGAAAGCGGCCGGCAAGCAGGGCTGGGGTATGCCGCTGCTGGGCGCCTCGCTGGCCTTGTTGCTGCTGTTCCCGCTGCGCATCTGGTTGCGCCACCTTGGCCGGCGTTACGCGGCGTCCGAGCGCGCCCCGGATGGCCGCCTGCGCCGCACCGGTCTGGCGGTGTGGTTGCTGCTGGTTGGCACCCTGCTGCCGGGGTTTGCCGCCACCGTGCTGATAGCCAGCCTGCAGGCAATCGATGCGATCGCGCCGCGGCTGGAATCGGTGGCCAATACCTTTGTTGCCGCCACCTTTGTCGCCGCGTTCATCGGTGCAGTGGCAGCCAGCCTGCTGGTGCCGTCGCGGCCGACCTGGCGGCTGCTGGATATCGATGATGTCGCCGCCGCCCGCCTGCGCCGCTTTGCCTGGGGCGCGGCCAGCCTGACCTGGTTGACCATGCTGCTGCGTGAGGTCAATCGTGCGGCGCGTACCTCGGCAGTGGGCACGGTGACCCTGGATGGTCTGATCGCACTGACCTACGTGGTGCTGATCATGAGCATGCTGGCGACGCTGGCCGGCCTGCATCGACGCCGCGCGGCTGAGGCTGCACAGGCGGAAGCAGAGAACACCAGCAGCGGCCGTTCGCCGCGTGCACCGCGCAGTGGCTGGCTGATCGTGGCGCGCTTGGGTGGCTACCTGAGCATCTTCGCCGCACTGGTGGCGACCCTGCTGGGCTACCTCAACTTCGCCATGTTCACTGCCCAGCAGATGGTGTGGGGCACGGTGATCGTGCTGGCGACCACCTTGTTGACGCGCTTTGCCGATGATTTCGCATTGTGGCTGTTGGCACCGGAAAGCGCGGCCGGGCGCATGTTGCGATTGTCCACGGGTCTGTCGGCCAGCCGCCTGGAGCAGGCTGGTGTGTTGCTGTCGGCGATCTCACGGGTTGCGCTGGTGATGCTGGGCATCACCGCCTTTGTTGCACCGTTCGGCAATGTCAGCGCCCTGTATGGCTGGCTGGAACGACTGTCGGCCGGCATCAAGATCGGCGGCAGCCTGCTGACGCCGAGTTCTATCTTCAGCGCGCTGCTGGTGCTGGCGTTGGGCCTGACCCTGATGCGGGTGGTGCAGCGCTGGCTGGTGGATACCTATCTGCCCAAGACCGAGCTGGATATCGGCGCGCGTAATTCGATCAGCACCGTGGCGCATTACCTCGGCATCGTGCTGGCCGCGCTCTGGGCCCTGGCCGCGCTGGGCATTGGTTTTGAAAAGGTGGCCTTGCTGGCCAGCGCCTTGTCGGTGGGTATCGGTTTCGGTCTGCAGGCGATTACCCAGAACTTCGTTTCCGGCCTGATCCTGCTGGCCGAGCGGCCGGTGAAGATTGGTGACTGGGTCAAGATCGGTGATCAGGAAGGCGATATCCGCCGCATCTCGGTGCGCTCGACCGAGATCCAGGTCAGTGATCGCTCGACCTTGATCGTGCCGAACTCGGAACTGATCACCAAGACCATCCGCAACATGACCATGGCCAATGCACTGGGCCGCATCCAGGTGCAGTTCTCGGTGCCACTGGGCACCGACATGGGCAAGCTGCGGACCTTGATGCTGGGGATCTATGCAGCCAATGAAACAGTGCTGATCGATCCGGCACCGTCGTTCTTCATCGATTCGATCAGTGGCGGCCAGGTGGCGGTGAACAGCCTTGCCTACGTGTCGTCTTCGCGCAATGTGTACGGCACCCGCAGCGAAGTGCTGTTTGCCTTGCTGGAGCAGACCGCCGCCGCTGGCATAGCACTGTCCACCCCGACCGACATCCATCTGGTACGCGATCCGTAGTGCCGAGCCATGCTCGGCAGGGGCTTTGCCCGGAACGCATAAGGGTGTGGTGTGGGAGCGGCGTAAGCCGCGAAGCAGATGGTCAGTCAGATTGCACGAATTCTTGGCGCTGCAGCATTCCTGGCTTCGCGGCTTACGCCGCTCCCACAAACACAAAAAGCGGGATCACGACCTCGGGTGATCGCCGCTTGGCACCAACGCATAGTCATCGATAGCCAGCTGCTCGGCATGGTTGAGCCAGGCGCGGATCTCCAGATCATCGATCTCCTGGTCCACGCCCAGTGGCATGCGGATGCGGCCTTCGCTGTCGGGCTGTACCCATTGCTGGGCCACCACCACATTGCGCTTTGACGCTACCGCTTCCACCCAGAAACCGCGTTGCGGACGCTGCGCCGCATACAGCTCCAATACGTATTGGCCAGGGCTGGTATGACGCGGCTGGCGGCTGATCATGCGTGACTGACGCACGCTCGGACGTGGCCCGCTGAAGGCTTGCAGGGGCGCATCCACGGCGATGCCACGGCGCAGCTGCGCATCGCGGTATAGACGCATGCCCTGGTCGCTGTCGAGCAGCAGCGCGCACCATTGGCCATCGGCCGAACCGTCTTCAAACGCGGTGCAGCGATCGACATAGGCCAGACGGTGCTGCGGATCGGCTTCCTCGAACTTACGCGAAGTGTTTTCCAGGTACACCGATTTCAGATCCCACTGCTGGTCGTATTCGAGCAGCACCGGCGGCTGCACCTTCTGCACCCCGACCAGCACCTGATCGTCATCCAGTCGCAGCATGCGCGTCTGTTCGCCCAGCCACAGCGAACGTGCAAATGCGCTGTAGCGTGCGTAGCTCCTCGTATCACCACTGGTAGCCGCTACGCTGGCACTGGCCGCAGGCGTCGGCCTCAACAGCGAGCGGCCAAAACCAATCGCATCGATGGCCGGATCCAGCAGCTGCAGCGCGGTAGCGCCTGAATCCAGGGTGGTGCCCGCGGCGACGCTGATCTGTCGTGGCTGCAGCTTGTTGCCAAGGAACAGCAACAGGTTCTCGCGCTTCTGCTTCTCCAATACATGGCTCAGGTCATTGGGCATGGCCAGATGATCGGAGGCCACCACCACCAGTGTGTTGTCGGCGAACTGGCTGCTGCGGATGCGATCGACCAGACGTGAGATCAAGCGATCACTGCACTTGAGCGCATTGAGCAGGCCGATGTTGCCGTGCGCGCTGCGGTAGCGTGTGTTCTTGCAGGCCACCGGCAAGTGCCCGGCCGGGTGGTGGGTATCCATGGTCAGTGCAGTCAGCATGAAGGGCTGGCCACGCGCGGACAGTTCAAGGAAGCGTTCGTAGGCCTGCTCCAGCAGCACGTCATCGTGCACGCCCCAATTGGAAAAATGCCGCTTGGCGATGTTCTGCTGCTGGAACCATTCCAGATCGCGCACGTCGTCGAAGCCGTGCGAGTTGAGGAAGTCAGCCTTGGCCGCGAACTGGCCGTTGGCGCCGCCCAGGTAGTGGTTGCTATAGCCCTGCTGCTTCAGATAGTCGCCAAGGCAGAACGCTTCAGGCAGGAATCGCCCCATCCGGCCCATGCTGTTCTCATCACCCTGTGCGGTGGTCAATGGCACGCCACACATCGATGACACCAGCCCGGCGATGGTCCAACCGCTGCCATCGGCCGAGGCGATATTACGGAAATCCAGACCCTCGCCAGCCAGCCGGGTCAGGTTGGGCATCAGCCCGGGGAACACGTCCTCGTTGAAGTAGGTGCGTTCCAGGCTTTCGCCGTAGATCCAGACGATGTTGGGCCGCTGCGCCAGTGGCTTCGATGGCAGCTGGTATTCGGCGGCCACCGCGCTGTAGTCCACCGGCTGCATCTGCAGATAGATGCGCTTGGCATCGGTATACAGCGGGCTGAGCATCAGCGTTGTCAGCAACAGTGCGGCGAAGCCGCCGAACACCGCCACGCCGTGACGTGGCCGCTGCAGGCGACGCACGCGCAGCAACAGCAATGGTGTCAGCGAGATGATTACCAGGCCGATGAAACCGATGATGTAGGCACTGAAGTCGCCAACGCCGGCGCCTTCCATGTCGCTGCGCAGGTGGTACAGCGTGGCCGAGTTGATGCCGTCGCCACTGAGTTTGTCTATCAACCACCAGCTGCTCAGTGCCAACAGCAGCAGCGACAACAGGCCGGCCTTCAGGCGGGCCAAGGTGGGTGACAACATCAACAGTACAAACAGTGCTGCCAGAGACAGCCAGATGATCCAATGCATGCGGTCACGTGGGTAGTGGAGACAGGGGCGACGGCCGCGGCCGTCATCGCTCTACACACTGTTGTTTCAGTGCTGTGGCAGAAGCATCTGGATCTTGCCTGCCGTAACCTGACTGAAATGTTGGGACAGCGCAGCTGCATTCATCATCAGTTGCGTGCGCTATGCATTGCGCGCTGGAGGCTGTGAGAAGTGGTGAGAGAGTGTGCTTTTCAGCCTGATTTCAGCGGTTGGCAACTTCTGCTGGCGCTGCTCGCATTGCAATGAAATTGACGCGTAGCCGGGATTGGAAATGATCGAAGGAATACAGAATGTGCCTGCTTGCGCAGGATCAAGGTTGGTGTGCACCTGCTTTTTTGTTGCGTGAGTGCATGCTCCGTGAGGTCCCGGGCGCACTGCACTTACCCGGGCTACCGATGCCGCATCCATGCTCAGCGATGGCCGCGCTCTTCGCGGGCACGCGCCCTGGTGCGTCGATCAAACAGTATTGAGCTGACGATCAGCCCAAGGCCGATGAATACACCCAGCAGGAACAGCAGCATTGCGAAGGCTGGATAGCCAAACAGCGTCCAGTGCGTTGGTACGCGCATCAACAGTGTCGAGGACAGCAGCAACGCGGCGGTGATCAAGCCGGCGGCGATGCGGTTGGCGACCTTCTGGATGTTCTCCATCAGCCGCGATTCGTCCAACCCGGTGACCTTCATCTGCAGCCGGTTCTCGGCCAGCACGCTGAGGATGTCGGACATGCGACGCGGGCCATTGCGCAGCAGCTGCTGCAGCTCCATCGCCTCGCTGGCCAGGTTTGCCGCCGAGAATGATTTGCGGAAGTGTGCGCGCATCACATGCTGCAGCTGCCGTTCGACGACCTTGCGGGTTTGCATCTCCGGCGCCAGGAAGCGGCACACGCCTTCCAGATTGAGCAATGCCTTGCCGAGCAGGCTCAGCTCCGGTGGCGTGCGCAGGTTGCTGGAGGTGGCGATGCGTACGATCTCCAGCACCACATGGCCTTCGGACAAAGTGCCGTTGGCGGCGTAGCGGGCAATCATCTGCCCGGTCTCGCGCAGATAGCGCTCCTCGTCGTAGTCCTCAAGGCGGGTGCTGATGCCGATGATCTCGTCGGCCACTTCCTCGCCGCGCCCATCCACTGCGGCAAATAACACCTTGAGCAGGCGCTGGCGCAGCCGCGGCGGCACGTGCGCGACCATGCCGAGGTCAAAGATCGCCAGCTGGCCCTCGGGGGTCACGCGCAGATTGCCAGGGTGCGGGTCGGCATGGATCTCGCCATGCACGAAGATCTGGTCCAGGTAGCCGCGCACCAGCGCGGCAGCCAGCGGCACCATTGATTGCTCGGTGCGGCGCACCGGTGGGATTGCATCCACCCGCACGCCTTGCACCAGTTCCATGGTCAGCACCCTGCGCCCGCACAGGTCCCACACCGGCTGCGGTATCCACAGTTCGGGGTACGGCGCGAGGTGCTGGCCGAAGCGGGCCAGATTGGCCGCCTCGGCCTCGTAGTCCAGCTCCATCCGCAGGGTCTTGGCGAACTCACCCAGCCAGTCGGAGAAGCGCACCTTGCGGCCGACCCGGGTCAGGTGATCGGCGGCGGTGGCAAAGCTGCGCAGCACACCGATGTCCGAACGCAGCTGCGCGGCGATATCGGGTTTCTGCACCTTGACGGCGACCTGCCGGCCATCGTGCAGCTCGGCCTGGTGGACCTGGGCGATGGAGGCGCTGCCCAGCGGCTGAGGGTCGAACCAGGCAAACAGCTTGCTGACCGGCGCGCCCAGGTCGTCCTCGATCACCGCGCGGATCTGTTCGACCGGAATCGGCGCGACTTTTTCCTGCATGCGCTCAAGCGCGGCCACGTACTCGGGCGGAATCATGTCCGGGCGGGTCGACAGCACCTGGCCCAGTTTCACGAAGGTGGTGCCCAGCGCTTCCAGATCAGCGACGAACTGGGTGGGGTTGCCGCTGGCCGGCGGCTTGCCCAGGCGCGGGATTTCGCCATCCAGCGAGATGCCGGAGAACACCCCGGAATGGCGGTAGCGCAGCAGCAGGCGCACGATCTGCTGGCGCCGGCTGAGGCCGCCGACGGTGGTCGGGCTGTCACTGCTGGTCGGGTCCATCAAGCGGGGGTCTTCCTGGCGGCCGAGCCTGCAGTGTGGCCGTTGCCGGGTTGCAGATGGGTGAATACGCACCGAACGGTCTGCGAATGAGTGAGAATCCTCCCTTCCCCTGTCCTATGACCTTACGGTGACCCATGGCTGGAGCCAGCCTGTTTGCCCTGCTCGACGATATTGCCGCGTTGCTGGATGACGTCTCCATCCTGACAAAGGTCGCTGCCAAGAAGACCGCTGGCGTGCTCGGTGACGATCTGGCCTTGAACGCGCAGCAGGTGACCGGCGTCAATGCCAACCGTGAGTTGCCGGTGGTGTGGGCGGTGGCCAAGGGCTCACTGGTCAACAAGGCGATCCTGGTGCCGGCGGCCTTGGCGATCAGTGCATGGCTGCCGTGGGCGATCACCCCGCTGATGATGATCGGCGGTGCCTTCCTCTGTTACGAAGGCGTGGAAAAACTGGCGCACAAATTCCTGCATTCCAAGGATGAGGACGACGCGCACAAGGCCGAACGCTTGAAGGCCATCGCCGATGAAAAAGTGGATCTGGTCGCGTTCGAAAAGGACAAGATCAAGGGCGCGGTGCGTACCGACTTCATCCTGTCGGCGGAGATCATCGTGCTGTCGTTGGGAGTGATCTCGCATGCGCCTTTCAGCCAGCAGGTGGTGACCTTGATCGCGATCGCGCTGGGCATGACGGTGTTCGTCTATGGCCTGGTCGCCGGCATCGTCAAGCTCGATGACATCGGCGCGTGGTTGCTGGACAAGGGCCGCGCGCTGGCTGCGTTTGGACGCGGCCTGCTGTATGCCACGCCGTGGTTGATGCGCGGTCTGTCGGTTGCCGGTACTGCGGCGATGTTCCTGGTTGGCGGTGGCATCCTGGTGCACGCGATTCCGGCCCTGCACCACTTCGTGATCGGGCTGGCGCCGGCCAACCTGGAATGGCTGGCCAATGCACTGGGCAGCATGGTGGTGGGCATCATCATCGGTGCGGTGGTGCTGACCGCGGTGACCATGATCCAGCGTATGCGCGGGGCAAAAGCCGCGCATTGAAGCCCAGCGCTTCTGCCTTGATTGTGGGAGCGGCGTCAGCCGCGAAGCAGGTAATGCTTCAGGCATCATCAATGGTGCCTGCATGCCAGGTATCTGACGGATTGTCTGCTTCGCGGCTGACGCCGCTCCCACAAAGCAGCAGCACAGCTGCAATTACTGCAGGCCCTGCTGCAGCTCCCGCAACTGCTGCTGCGCGCGGGCCAGCGATTGCCCGGACAGGCTGTCCAGCAGTCGCTGTAGTCGATGGCTGGCCGGCAAACGCCGCATCGCACCGCGGGCAGCCCAGACGCTGCCCAGCATCACCACTACACCAAACCCCAGGGTGCCGAGGAACCACACCGGCGCCATCGCATACAGGTCCAGGCCCAGCCATTGCACGCTGGCCCACTGCAGGGCCAGCAGCCATAGGCAGAACCACGGCAGGCCCAGGCCAAGCTCGCTGAGCGCGGTGAAGCGGCGTAGCCGCGCCAGTCGTTGCTGCTGGATCAGCACCGGTGCCTCGGCAGCATCAGCACGCATCGCCAACAAGGCGCGGGTCATCGATACCCAGATCGCGGCGATACCGTAGAGGTGCAAGGCCAGTCCGGTCAGCAGCAGCTGCGGCGTCTGGCGGTGTTCAACCCAGAAGCTTGCCGCCAGCACGGTGACTACGATCCACACCAGCAGCCAAGTCAGTTGCAGGCCGCTGAACCAGCGCAGGCGGCGCTGTACGCTGGCTTGGCGCGGTTGCTGCCAGGCCTGCAGGGCTTGTACTTCCAGCTGATCGATACGTTGTGCCTGCTGTGCCCAGGCGGCTTTGAGTTCGTCGAGTTCCATGGTGTCAGTCTCGCGAGGTGGGGTCGAAGTGGCTGCGCAGTTGCTGGCGCAGCCGATGCAGACGGGTGGCGGCGTTGCTGGCGCTGATTCCCAGCACCTCGCCGATTTCGCGGTGGCTGCATTCGTCCAGGTGCAGCAACAGCAATGCGCGATCCAGCGCCGGCAAGCGGTGTATCAGCTGGTTGAGCTGGGCCAGGCTGGCGTTGTCCTCGGCGTTGTCGGCAACGCTGGCCAGGTCGTCATCCAGCGTTATGTCGCTGTGGTATTGCCGGCGCAGCTCACGGCTGCGCAGCTGCGAAATGGCGGTGTTCAAGGCGATGCGATACAGCCAGGTGCTGAACTGTGCGCGCTGCGGATCAAAGGCTGGAAATGCCCGCCAGGCCTGGGTGCTGATTTCCTGGATCAGGTCGCTGCGGTCGTCGCGCTGTACGCAATAGCCGCGCGCGACCTTGAGCACGATGCCCTGATGTTGGGCCAGCAGCAGGGCAAAGCGTTGTTGCAGCTCGGCGATGGGGTCGGTCGCAGTGATGTCCATGCCCGGGTGATTCGCACCAGCGCAGCAAATATCACAGCCGTGAGCCGATTGTCGTTGCTGCCACCGCTCAGGCGGCGGGCAGGACCTGATTGCGGCCTACGCGTTTGGCCGCATACAGCGCCTGGTCGGCGCGCTGCAGCAGGGCCTGCAGGGCTTCGCCGGGCTGGGCCTGGGCGACGCCGGCGCTGAAGCGGACCTGCACGCGCTGTTCTTCATGCAGGAACGGGCGTTGCGCCAGCTGCTGCTGCAGTTGTTGCAGGGTTTCCAATGCTGCGCCGCGGTTGAGCCCGGGCAGCACTAGTACGAACTCGTCGCCGCCGAGGCGGGCGATGCAGTCGCGGCCGCGCAGGCGTTGCTGGGTCACCGCCACCAGATGGCGCAGGGCCTGATCGCCGCCGGCGTGGCCATGCTTTGCATTGGTCTGGCCGAAGTGGTCCAGGTCGATCATGGCCAGGCTTAGTGGCGTGCTGTGGTCGGCGAGCAACTCGCTGAGTTGCTGCTCCAGGCCGCGGCGGTTCAGGGCGCCGGTCAGCGGATCGGTACGCAGCTGGCTGCCGGCTTCTTCCAGCTCGCGCTCCAGCTGCTGCACGCGCTGCTCGGCGGCCTTGGCCTCGGCGCGGGCATTGGCCAGATGGTCACGTGCACGTGCGGCCTGCTCCTGCACCCGCGCGGTGTCCTGCAGCACGTCCTGCAGCAGCTGGGTGAGGTCGGAGATGCTGCGGGTCTGGCGCACGGCAACGGCATAGCTGGCAATGCGATCGTGGAACTCGCCGGTCTCGGTGACCATGCCGTCCACCTGCTGCACGAAATCCACCATCAGGTCCTTCATCGCCTGCTTGGATTGATCGATGCCCTCGCGTAGCAGGCCTTGCCGATAGATCACTTCGCGCAGATCGTTGCGGGTCTGCTCCAACGAGCTGGCGTCCAGTGGCCCGGCCAGCAGCTGCCGGATCGAGCGGATCTGGCCTTGCAGCCAGCTGTCGCCATCGAGCAGCTCGGAGATGTTCTCCAGCAGCATGTCGAACAGGTTGAGCAGCAGGTCGCGCTGTTCCTGCAGGCTGTTGCTGCGCACGCCGACCTGATGGCAGAGCTCGCGCAGATGCATGGCGACCGGCTGCAGGGGCTGGCCACTGCGCCAGCTGCGCAGTTCCTCGCCCATGCGCTGGGCCTGCTGTTCCAGCTCCGGCGACTGCTGCATCAGGCTGGCCAATACCGCGCCGAGGGTGTCGCGCAGCATGTCGCGCAGCTGCTCGGCCTGGCTGTTGCTGGTGTTGGAGGCTTCCAGTTCAACGGTGCGGATGTACTTGTCGATCAACTGCCGCAGCAGGCGACCGTAGCGTTCCCAGTCCTGCTCGGCCTGGGCGCTGTGCAGACGTTGGCCCATGTCGCCGAGTTCGCCGGGCAGGGTGCACATGCCCTGGGCGAAGGCGGCCAAGACGGTTTCCGGCGCGTTTGCGCCGATGAACAGTCGCTGCAGCATCGCCATGCCACCGCCCCCGTTGGCTACCACCTCGACCGCCGCAGCCGCCTGCGGCGCGGACCGCCGCGCCAGGATGCGGCCCAGCCCGCTGCTGCGGGAGGTGGAGGAGTCGTCGGGGCTGTCGGCCATTGCGCAGGGGTCCGGGCGGGTTGTGGCCGCGCCTGTGCGCAGCCGGAGGTGGTGTCCAAGCCCCATTATCGGCAAGGTAGCAGCCGGCTTGAATGGCAGCCGATCACAGGAGCACATCATGCGGGTATTGCTGGCTGGCGCGACCGGCCTGGTTGGGGCGCAGGTATTGCAACGGTTGCTGGCCGAGCCGCGCTGCAGCGGCGTGGTCGCACCGACCCGGCGCGCGTTGGCGCTGACCGACCCCAAGCTGCTCAATCCGGTACTGGATTTCGCCGAGCTGGCGACGGTGGCGCAGGGCTGGCAGGTGGATGCGGTGATCTGCGCACTGGGCTCGACGATGAAGCAGGCCGGCTCGCGTGAGGCCTTCCAGCAGATCGACCATGGCTATCCCTTGGCGATCGCGCGTGCGGTACATGCCAATGGCTGCGAGGTGTTTGCCTTGAACTCGGCGGCGGGCGCCAATCCGCGCTCGCTGGTGTTCTACAGCCGGGTCAAAGGTGAGTTGGAACAGGACCTGCGCGCGCTGGGCTTCGTCTCGTTGACGCTTGTTCGCCCGGGCCTGATTGGTGGCGACCGCACCGAACGGCGGGCTGGTGAGCATCTGGCCAGCGTGGTGTTGGGGGCGCTGGCGCCGGTGCTGCCGCGTGCTTGGCGGATCAATCCGGCCACGCGGATTGCCGACGCGCTGGTGCAGGCGGTGTTGGATCCGCAGCCGGGAGTGCGGGTGGTGGGGGCGGCGGAGTTGGTGTGAGTTCCTGCTGAGGTTGGTTGGTTTGTGGGGGCGGGGGGGGGGGGGGGGGGGGGGGGGGGGGGGGGAGGCCCGGGGGGGGGGGGGGGGGCGGGGGGGCCGCCCACACCCGGGGCCCGGGGCCCCCGCGCGGCGCCGCCGCCCCC